>NZ_JAPDBM010000037.1:0-49669 GCF_027705265.1 Aeromonas sp. QDB11
CCCGAGCGGCCAAAGGGATCAGACTGTAAATCTGACGGCTCTGCCTTCGAAGGTTCGAATCCTTCTCCCTCCACCATCATTCAGAAAACCCGGCCTAGCGCCGGGTTTTCGCATTTATAGCCCGCCGCAATCTATTTTCCCTCTGCACTCCAGTCTCTTATCGCCGTTTACCTGCTGCCGATCGCGCAATAAAAAACGGGAGGCCTGCGCCTCCCGTTTACGTTCATATCAGCCTTGTTAGGGGGCAAAGCGTTACAGGGTGAAGCGATAGAAGACATCGACCGCTTGGGCCACCCCGCTCATCGCCTGCAGATAGAGCCGTGGCAATACCTCGTAGCGCAGCTTGAATTCGGCGATGGGGCTGAACACCCCGACCCCGTACTGGAACTGCAAGCCCGGCAGTAGATAGGCCGACAGAGTCACCTGGGTGTTGTCGCCACTGCCCGCAGTATCGAGGGAGACATCGCTCATCCCGAGCGACTCGCCGATGCTCGACACCACGCCGTTGGCCTGACTCACCGCACCGGCCACCAGCAGGCCGTTGAAACCGCCATCCTCACCACCGGTCTGCAACCCTTTGCCGCGCAGCAGATAGGAGAGCTGTTCCGACTGCGCCATCTGCGGCTCGGAGTAGACAGTGATCTCCGGCTTGCTGGCTGGGCCGGTCACCCGCACCCCGACCGTCACCTGACCCTCGATGGTATCGGGATCCCGGTTGGCCTCGATGTTGAGGAACGGCCGATCCAGCGGACCAGAGAAGAGGATCCGACCCTCCTTGATGATGAGGTTCTGACCGTAAGCCTTGAAGCGGCCGTTGGTCAGCACCAGCCGGCCATTGCCTGCCAGCGGCTTCTCGGGATCCTGACGGATATTGAGACCGCCGGAGACATCAGTCTTCAACCCCATGGCATCGAGCTTCACATCGTTGCCAAGGCGGATCGCCACCTTCATCGCCAGCGGCAGGCTGGCCTGCTTGGGAGCAGGGGGCAGATCGTCATAGACCACGGTCACATCGTCGGAGACCGCCACCGCCGAATCCGGCAGGCTCTTGACCAGAATGCGTGCCCAGGGAATATCCACCTGACCGGTAATGCGGGTCTCCTCCCCCAGCGACACTGCGATATCGGGCGAGACTCTGACCCGGCCCATGCCCGGATATTGCGCCTCCAGATCCTTGCCCTGAATGGTGAGGCTGCCGCTGACCGGCATCTTGGCCCAGCTGAGCCAGCCGCCCAACGCCAGCGGCCCCTTGCCCACCAGCATGGAGCCATCGAGCTCGGCGCGGTTGCCCTCGATCTTGAGGCGGGTCACCAGCTTGGTCAGGGTCACCATGTCGGAGTGGGTCTGCACTTCACCGTCACGCAGGTTGAGCTGACCAAACAGCAGGGGCGCCGCCAGCGTGCCGTCGAAACGGGCATCGGCGGAGATGATCCCTTGCAGGGAGCGCACCTCCGGGATCAGTGGCGCGAAGGTATTGAGCTTGAGATCGTCAAACTTGAGCTGACCACCGAGCAGACCGCGACCGGCAGGCTCCTTGATCAGCAGGTCGGTATCGATATTGCCGATCTGCTTGGAGGCAAAATCGAGGCGAATGGCCGCCTGCTGCCGCTCGAAATCCAGGGCTAGTGCCAGCTGCTGATAATTAGTCTTGAGGCCATCTGCCACAAAAGTGCCCGGCGTAGTGCGCACCACTGCATGCAAGGTCGGCTGATTGCCACGCCAGCTGGCGCGGCCGTCGGCCGAGAGCATCGCCTGCCAGCGGAAGTTGTCCGGCAACCAGGGGCGCAGCCGCTTGAGATCAAACTCGCTCAGGGCAAACTCCAGGGTGCCTTGGGCAGCGGAGACCTGACTCCCCTTGACGCAGAGGCTGGCTCCCTTGGAGCCGAGACAGAGATCCCCCATCGCCAGCCGCTGACGCGGCAGATCGAGATCCAGCGCCCAGGGGGAGCTCAAGTCCCAACGGCGCAGCGGGGTTTTCAACTGCAACTCGGAGAGCGCCCCGCGCCAGTGATCCCCGCGCACGCCGCCACCTAGTTTGAGGTTGGCGGCAACAGGGTCACCCTTCATGGTCAGGGTCAACAGATGCTGACTGATATCGCCGCTGAGGTTCAGGGCCAGCTGGCTGAGCTTGGTATCCCCCTGTTTCAGCTGCGCCACCAACAGCGAGAGCTCACCGGCCGGTTTGGCACCGATCGCCGCATTGCCCTTGAGACTAATGCCCTTCAGGTCGGTGCCAGCATAGTAGAGCCGCTCGGAGGCCAGATCCGCATCGATTTTTGGCGTCTGCTGATTGCCACTGACCTTCACCTGTCCCTTGATATCCCCTTTCAGGCCGGGATAGATGCCCCCCAGCTGGGGAGCCTGCAGGTTGGCATCGAGCCTCCACTGGACGCTACTGATACTGCCCTTGGCCTGCAACTGGTTGGGGCCACTTTGCAGCGAGAGCGCCGGGATCTGCCACTCCATCTTGTCGTTGCCGCTAAGCGCCCCCTTGAGGGCCAGCGGGTACTGATTGAGTTTGCCATCCACCTTGAGCTTGGGCAGTTTCAGCTCCCAGTGGCCCGATTCGTTCATCACGAAACGGCTCTCCAGCTCACCGGCCAGCGTCCCTTTCAGCTCAGGCACCAGCTCGGCTGGATTGATCCCCTTGAACAGGGTGGTTCCCTGCCACTCGATCCCCTTGTTCCAGGCCAGCTTGCCATCGAGCTTCAGCCCCCCTTTGAGGGCGTTGAGCTGCAAGGCGATCTTGCTGAGCCGCTCCAGATCCCCCTTCCCGTCAAGCGCAAGCTTGAAGGGGGGCACATCGGTCCCCTTGCCGGAAGTATTGAGAGCAAACTGGTAGCCGGAGAGCTTGCCCTTGGCAGTCAGGCTCCCCTTGTCCAGCCGATAGCTCGGCTCATCTTTGGCAGGCTTGTGAAGAGGCCAACCGAGGCCCTTCCAGTCGAGGGCCAAATCAAAAGGGAGATCCGGGTCGAGCGCGGCCAGCGAGCCCTTGAGATTGGCGGCAACCGGCCCCTTGGCCGACAACGCCAACCCCAGCTTGCCAACCGAACCGGTCAGCGCCAGCGTGGCCTGTTCCCCTTGCAGCTCGCCATCCAGCAGCCCTTTACGGGCCTTGGCATCCAGCGTCACCGCCAGCGGGTAGTCATCACTGAGCTGGATGTGGCCCTTGAGCGCCAGATCGGCCATGGCGTGGCGCAGCGAAAGCTCGCGCACCTCGATGCGATCATCGGCGGCGGTGGCCGATAGCAGCAGCTTGTCGAGCCCTTCGATCAGCTCGCCCTGCTTATATTGCACCCGGGTCGCATTGACCCCTTCCAGCTGAATGGGGAAAGGAAGGTGAATGGCGGGCAGGACAATGGGGGCAGCCTTTGCAAGTTTTGCAACTGGCGCCCCTTTGCCCTGTTTGGCTGCCTTGGCACTGGCCTTGTCGGTGCGAGCAACCGCAGCCCCGGCTTGCTGCTCGTTAGCGAGCTTATCGTTAGCGAGCTTATCGTTAACGGTCTTGGCGTTAGCTGTGGCTGACTGCTTGGTGGAGTTGGCCCCTGCATTGGCAGGCGCCGCGTCATCCAGCGTCACCTTCAGGTTATTGAGCACCGGGCCGCGCACAATCAGCCCCTTGCGATTGAGGGTGGCGCCGATATCGAGGGACCCCAGAGTCACGGCCACGCCGGGCACCGCCAGATCGAGATCCGCGACCTTGAGGCTGTCAACTTGGATCTTGAGCGGCAACGGGTGCCAGACAAAGGGTTCGGAAGGCTCTTCCGGTGTCGGCTCGGAGTCGGTTACCTTGACCACCGGATGGGTCACCGCCAGGGATTTTATCCAGAGCTTGCCCTGCAATAACTTGCCAAGATCCCAGTCGAGCACGGCGCGATCGACCGTGACATCCACCAGCTCATCCTGCCAGCCCGCCCCTTCCAGGGTCCAGCCGTAGCCAAGCTGACCGGCCACCAGCTCCCCCTTGAGGGAGGGCAGCGCCCCCTTGGCCTGTTGCCACAACCACTTGTTGCCCTGATGGGTAAAGCCCAGCAGGCTGACGCCGATCAGCAGCAGGAACACCAGCCCCATCAGCCAGAGAAAAATGCGTTTTAGCCAGATCACAATGCAGCCCCCCGCGCAAGATACAGCCGCAGCGGCCAAAGAAAAAAGCGTTTAGACAACATCATAATTCAGGCCCCAATGCGAAATGCAGCCGCAAGGGCTTATCCTCCTCCGATACCCCGACCGCCAGATCCAGCCTGACCTGACCGATGGGAGTCACCCAGCGCACACCGACGCCAGTACCTATTTTCCAGGGTTCGCTGTAATCGGTGGTGGAGGTGCCGCCATCAACAAACATGGCACCCAGCCACTTCTCGCTGAAGCGGTAGTTGTATTCCAGACTCGCCACGCTGGTGTAGCGGCCACCGGTCAGCTTGCCATCCGACCCGGTGGGGGAGATGGTCTCATAACCAAAGCCACGCACCGTCTGATCACCACCGGTAAAGAACCGTAACGACGGCGGCACCAGCGAGAAGCTGTCACCTATGATGGCCCCCTGCTCGGCCCGCATCAGGAATCTGTGGTTATCCCCGAGGGTACGCAGCCACTTGCTGCGCCCCCACACCCGCATAAAGCTGATGTCGGAGCCCCATCTGGGGTCGGAGAACTCCAGCGTCAACTGCTGGCGATCGCCCCAGTCCGGCACCAATCCGCCGCGTACCCGCAGCCGGGACCAGGAGACCCCCGGGATCAGCAGCAAGCTGTTCCCCTCGTCGGCGCCCTGGGTATAGATCTCGTTCTCCAGCCGGATAAAAACGTCCCGATCCCAGCTCTCCGGTCGCCGCGTCCAGCGGTGCACACCGATAGCCGTCAGATCGGAGCGGGTATCGTTGTTGTCCTTGTACTGGTAACCGGCCTGTACCGAGTAGTAGTCTCGCAGCGGGTTGCCCACCGGGATCTGGTAGTCGAAACTGAGTTCAGACTCCGGCGCCGACACCTTGGCGGTGGCAAAGAGGCGGTGGCCGTAGTGGTTGACCCAGGGCTTCTCCCAGGTGGCACTCAATCTTGGCCCCACGTCGGTGGCGTAACCGATACCGGTCTCGATTTCGTGATCGACCCGGTTATCCAGTGTCACCGCGATGGGCACCCGATAGTTGCTCGCCTCGCTCAATACCGGCTTGATATCGACCTGACGGAACAGCTTGGTGGAGGAGACATCCTGCGACATCTCGGCCAGCCGGATGGCGAGATAGGGGTCACCGCTCTTGATGTTGATAAGCGGGCGGATCAGGTGGAGCGCTTCGGGAGTGGCATCGTAGCGGATCTCGCCGAAACGGTAGCGATGGCCCGATTCGAACAGGATGAAGATCTCCGCCGTCCCCTTGTCCTGGAACACCTTGACCTGACTCCTGCTCAGCTTGGCATCAAAGTAACCGCGGGCCAGCCCGAGGCTGCCAAGATCCGCCTTGATCGATTCATATTTGGCGTGGTTGAGAGGCTCCCCCTCTTTCAGCGGTAACTTGTCCAGCAGGGCGCTGTAGAGCTCGTCGCTGCCCGCATCCCCCTCCAGCAGAATATCGAGGCGAGAGACGATGACCGGCTCCCCTTTGTCCACCTCGATCACCACTTTGGACGGGCTCTTCTTGTCGCGACTCAGGGTGATTTTCGGCTGGTAGTAGCCATAAACTTGCAGCGCTTTTTGCACGCTCTCGGTGATCCTGGCGCGGGCCGGGCGGTATTGCCGCTCCTGATAGACCGGCAGGGCATTGAGGTAGGCTTCAACGTTATCCTTGTTCTCCCCTTTCAACCCCTTGACCTGATAGGTGAGCTTGGCGGCAAACGCGGGCGAAGCCAGCAGCGACAGCAACAGGCCCACCCCCAGTACCAACAGGCCGCGGCGAAACGCAGAGCCAGACAGCGAACGCCCTGCCAGCAGGGATGAAATGCATCCTGTCAAAGGTCAATATTCCTGAATCTGTGGTGAAGGAAACCAGCGCCCTTTCGGGCCAACCCCGAAAGCGGCGCAGCACGCCATGCAGTGCATGGCCGTGACACAATAATGCGCGCCAGAAAAATGGCGAACCTTATCCTAACATAGGCATCGGCCAGCGACAGCGCGGTGCCATTGGCAAATTCGCCATATCTTTTAAGAGGTTGACCACAAATCACACATTTTGGTGACAATGACGACGCCCGCTTTCCCGATGAGGGCGAGCTGACCTGCCCTGAACATGCTTCACCCCGTCGTCAGGCACCATTTGTCACCTCTCCCCCTCTCTTTACCACCAGAAACCCACCACGACAGAGTTTGTCGGCATCGCCCCACCCTCACGGTTTAGCAGGCCCGGCACACGCCAAAGCCCGCCGTAGCGGGTGATTAAGAATTGCTCGTTCAGCGCAATCGAATTATCCCGCTGCCTTTGCAGACGTCACTCCCTCACACTTGAACCATCAACTGAAGGAGACACATCATGCATGCACGTAGCGAACAGATGGCTGACTATATTGCCGATCGTCTCGAGTTCATCACCTTCCTCGCCTGTTGCAGCGCCCTGCTGGCCCTGCTGACCGGCATGAGTGGCCAACAGGCACTGGCCTTTACCGCCCTGAATCTGCCGTTTGGCCTCGGTATTCTGCTGGCGATGGCGATGCTGGCCCCGCTGCCCGCCCACTGGCGGCTGCCAGGCATCACCTTGCTGCTGGCAGGTTGCGCCCTGATGACCCTGCAACTGGGGGGCGAGTGGCTCAATCCGCTGGCCATCTGGAGCCTCTACGCCCTGCTCGGGCTGGAGATCATCTGGCAAGCTCGCCCCCGCGCCGTGCTAGCCACCCGCGCTCGCCAATAATAGGGCTGACCAGCGCCGGTAAACGGCGGGCTGTGATGGCTGACGCCGGTGGCAAATTGGGGTACTCTTGCGCCCCCATTTGCCACCACACTTGGCATTAACAACCTTCGCCATCACGCCCAGGAGCGCCCCGATGAAAAAAGCCTGTGCCCAGCACATTCTGGTCAAGACCGAAAAACAGTGTATGGAGATCAAGGAGAAGATCGAGAAGGGAGCCGACTTCGGCCAGATGGCCAAGCGCTTCTCCACCTGCGCCTCTGCAAAACGTAGCGGCGATCTGGGGGAGTTCAATAAAGGGGATATGGTCAAGCCCTTCGACGATGCCGTATTCAAGGGCGAACTGCTCAAGGTACTGGGGCCGGTGCGCACCAAGTTCGGCTTCCATCTGATCAAAGTGCTCTATCGCAATTAAACCATCGCAACTGACCATTCTCTCGGTGAAGCTCCCATCAAGCGGGCTTCACCGACCTCTGCATCCCCCCTCGCAAAACTGGCTGAAACAACGCCAAACTCGCATCAATTTACTAACGTTATCAGACAATTAAGTTTATCCTTCTCGGCATTGTCCACATTCGACGATGGATCCCGTGCTATGCCCCGCTCTTGCTTGTGGCCCCTGCTGGCCTGGTTACTCCCGCTCGCTGGCGCCCTCGGCAGCCGCTTCCATCTTTGGCCCTGGTGGATAGGTTTTGCGATCTGTCTCATCGGAGCGCTTGTCTCCCTTATCCTGCTGGTGCGCCTGCCCTGGAGCCGCAACCACTACGCCAACGGCTTTGGCGCCTTGCCGCTGTTGCTGCCGCTGCTCTTTGTGGTGCAGGCGCTGCGCATGCCGCTGATCAACGATGTGAGTACCGATCCCTACAATCCCCCCCTGCTGCGCTGGGCGGCGGAGCTTAGAACCGAGCAGGATCTGCCAATTAATAGCGCCCCGCTGAAAGCAGTTGAGGCAAAACCCGGTCCTCTCTTTACCAGGGCCTCCCCTGCCGAAGTGGTGATTGAAGCCAGCGAACTGATGCAGGAGCTGGGCTGGCAGGTACGACCGAGCCCGGATGGTCTGGATGCAGTGGTCACCACCGGCTGGTTCGGCTTTCAGGATGATGTGGCGCTGCGGGTCTTTGCCGGCCCGAAAGAGACTCGCATCGATATGCGATCGGCCTCCCGTCAGGGGCGCAGCGACTTGGGTACCAACCGGGCGCGGATCGAGGATTTTCTGATCCGCCTGAACGAGCGACTCGGTCAGGCCTACAAACCCAATTTGAAACCTTGACATCCTCCCCGCCCTAAAGGACGGGGATTCCTACTGCGGTTAGGCGATTACGCTTAATTCGCTTCGGTGGGTTCCTGCTGCTGGCGGCCTTATTGCACCACTCACTTCACAGGCTAACTGGGCGTGTCCCGCCCTTAACACATTGATCGCGCCGACTAGATCGGCGTTTTCTTTAAAATCACACTCCACACATTCGAACGTAGCTTGTGTTTGACGATTATCAGCCGAGATATGCCCGCAACATGGGCACGTTCGGCTGGTGTTCTTCGGCGGCACCGCTATCAAATGCCCGCCATTCCAAGCCAGCTTGTAGTCGAGCTGACGCCGAAACTCGCCCCAGCCTTGATCTAAAATAGCCTTATTCAGGCCCGACTTGGCTCGCACGTTGCGCCCAGGCGTGTCAGTTGTGCCCGCCGCTGACTTGGACATATTTCGCACCTGCAAATCTTCGACACATACCAGCGCGTGGTTTTTGCTGATGGCGGTCGAGATCTTATGCAAGTAGTCGCGGCGGGCACTGCCGATATGAGTCTGGATGCGCTGAATACGGGCTTTCGCTTTCTTCCAATTGCGGCTGAATATGACTTTGCGGCTCATCGCCTGCTGCGCTTTGCGCAAGGCTTTTTCGTGAGCCTTGAAGCTGTTGAGTGGGTCTTTGTGGCTGCCATCTGACAGGGTGACAAAGCGTTTAATCCCCATATCGAGGCCAACAGCTGTGCCTTGATGAACGGGCACATCAACCTCTCGCTCGGTCTGGATAGCGGCATACCACTTACCGCTTGATTGGCTCACGGTGATGTTCTTGATCACCCCGAGCACATCCCGACTGTTGCGGTAGCGTAGCCAACCCAACTTAGGCAGGAACAGACGGCTATTGGCCTGATCGAGCTTGAAACCTTGCGGATAGCGGAAGCTATCGGATAAACCCTTCTTTTTGAAGCGAGGGAAATCGGCGCGTTTGGCGAAGAAGTTAGTGTAGGCTCGCTCCAGATCTTTTAGCGTTTGCTGCAAGGGTTGGGAGGGCGTTTCGGCAAGCCAAGCGGTTGAGTCTTCCGACTTCCATTGGGTGAGCTGTTTACACAGCTCCGCATAGCCGAGCTTCTTCTCGCCCTGTTCAAAGCGCTCCTGCTGCAACGCCAGCGCCTTGTTGAACACGAAACGGCATGAACCAGCGAAGCGGCGCATTCGCAGCTGTTGCTGGCCGTCTGGCCGAAGTTCATATTTGAAGGCTTGAAGTCGTTGCATGGCTATAATATACTTTGGTCTATGAGCAAAATCAATGACATTAGAACTGGCAGACACTGCGTTTTCTCTATGCATGTTCATTTGGTCTTTGTGACGAAATATCGCAGAAGAGTATTCGACAATGCCGCCATCGACCGCCTTAGAGAGCTGTTCTCCAAGATCTGCGCTGACTTTGAGGCAGAGCTAAAAGAGATGGATGGAGAGGTTGATCATGTTCACCTGCTGGTGAATTACCCGCCAAAAGTGGCAGTATCGGCGCTGGTGAACAGCCTAAAAGGGGCATCCAGTCGGGTGCTGCGAAAAGAGCGGCCAGACATCGCCGCCAAGTTCTACTACAAGGGCATGTTGTGGTCGCCATCTTACTTTGCATCGAGTTGTGGCGGCGCTCCGATAGAGATCATCCGGCAGTACATCGAGCAACAGCAAACACCTCATTAACCATGGAACGGCTACGCCATTCACACCTTATATCCCCGCCATGAATGACGGGGCTTTACGGTGCTTTTGGGTAAGTGTGAAACAACAAGAAGGTAACTGATGCGCGTTGAGGTCAAACCCGACCGGGAATATGCCTGGTTTATCCGCCCCTTTTTCTGGCTGCAAAAGCGCAACTATGGTCAGGTGCTTATTCCGGGCAAATGCTGGGGCCGCTCGCCGCGCCTGTTTGCCGCCGTCGCTACCCTCTACGGGGTCATCAACCGCAAGCGATCCCCCATCGACCCCGTGCTGCGCTCGCTGGTGACGGTGCGGGTCTCCCAGCTCAACTGGTGTCGTTTTTGCGTCGACATAAATGCCATGACCCTGGTAAAGAGAGCCGGCTCCAGCGAGAAGGTGGAGGCGCTGGCCAACTGGCGCGAAAGCCCGCTGTTCGATGAACGGGAGAAAGCAGTGCTCGACTACACCGAAGCGATGACCGGGCTGGATGGGGTTAGCGATGAACAGGCGGCCCGCCTCAAGCCCTGGTTCGACGACGACGCCATGGTTGAGCTGACCGGCCTTATCGCCTTCCAGAACATGTCGGCCAAGTTCAACGCCGCCCTCGATATCGCGCCGCAGGGCTTCTGCCAACTACCGGTGCAACCGGAACGCCCCGCCCAGCCAGACAGCAAGGACGCCTGATGAACCGGACCCGCCTGCTGCTTGCGCTGGTGATGGGGGGCCTCATCGGCACCTTTTTTACCCTCGATCTTGGCCGTTACCTCACTCTGGGCGCCTTGCAGGCCCAGCAGGCGGCACTGGCGCAATGGGTCGACAGCCACTTTGTCTCGGCCAGCCTGCTGTTCGTGCTTATCTATGTGCTGAGCACAGCCCTCTCCCTGCCCGGTGCCAGCCTGCTCACCCTGGGTGGCAGCGCGGTGTTCGGCGTCGCCTGGGGGCTGCTGCTGGTCTCCTTTGCCAGCTCCATCGGCGCGACCCTGGCCTTTCTCAGCGCCCGCTTTCTGCTGCGCGACTGGGTCACGGCCCGCTTTGGTGACAAGCTGACCACCTTTCACTCCGGCATGGCGAAGGAGGGTGCCTTCTATCTGCTCAGCCTGCGCCTCATCCCCGTATTCCCCTTCTTTCTGGTCAATCTGCTGATGGGGCTCACCCCCATCAGAGTCAGCACCTACTACTGGGTGAGCCAGCTTGGCATGCTGCCCGGCACCTTCGTCTATGTGCTGGCGGGCAGCGAGCTTGGCCAGTTAACCAGCACCGGCAATATCCTCTCTCCCGGCCTGATGATGGCGCTGACCCTGCTGGGGCTGATGCCCTGGCTGGTCAAGAAATTGACCGCACACCTCGCCCAGCGGCGCCTGCTCGCCACCTACCGCAAACCCGCTCGCTATGACTACAACCTGCTGGTGATAGGTGCCGGGGCCGGTGGACTGGTCACCAGCTATATCGCCGCAGCGGTGAAGGCCAAGGTGGCGCTCATCGAGAAACACAAGATGGGGGGCGATTGCCTCAACAGCGGCTGCGTCCCCTCCAAGGCATTGATCCGCTGCGCCCGCTTTGCCGCAGAGCAGCGCAAGGCCGACGAGCTGGGCTTTAGCCCAAGCCACTCCCGCGCCGATTTTGCCGCTGTGATGGAGCGGGTGGCTGAGGTTATCAAGGCGGTCGAGCCCCACGATTCCATCAAGCGCTATCAGGGGCTTGGGGTGGAGTGCATCGAAGGGGAGGCGCGGCTGGTCTCCCCCTGGGAGGTGGAAGTGAATGGCCAGCGCCTTGCCAGCCGCCATATCGTTATTGCCACCGGCGCCCGGCCGCTGGTGCCCAAGCTGCCGGGGCTGGATCAGGTGCCTTACCTCACCTCGGATAGCCTCTGGCAACTGCGCACCCCGCCGCGCCGCCTGCTGGTGCTGGGCGGCGGCCCCATCGGCTGCGAGCTGGCCCAAAGCTTCGCCCAGCTCGGCATTCCCGTGACCTTGGTGGAGCTCTCGGAGCAGCTGCTGCCCCGCGAAGATAGGGAAGTGGCCGACGCGCTGGCCGGGCAGATGAGCCGCGATGGCGTGCGGCTACTCACCGGCTGGCGCGCCGAGCGAGCCGACTACCTGCCCGCAGCCGAGGGGGATCTGCCCATCCGGCTGCAACTGCGCCGGGGCGATGAGACGCAGGTGATTGAAGGGGATCAACTGCTGCTGGCACTGGGTCGGGTCGCCAATGTGAGCGGCTTCGGGCTCGAAGCGTTGGGAGTCGAGCTTGCCCCCCGCGGCACCATAGCGGTCGATGGCTTTCTTGCCACCAACTTCCCCAGCATACTGGCAGTGGGAGACGTAGCGGGCCCTTACCAGTTCACCCACTTCGCCGCCCATCAGGCCTGGTATGCGGCGGTCAATGCCCTATTTGGCCAGTTCAAGCGCTTTCGGGCCGACTATCGGGTCATTCCGGCGGCCACCTACACCACTCCGGAGATTGCCCGGGTCGGCCTCAATCGCAAGGAGGCAGAGGCGCAGGGGATTCCCTTCGAGGCGACCCGCTTCGAGCTGGCCGAGCTGGATCGCGCCATTGCCGATGGTGAGCGCCACGGTTTTGTCGAGGTGCTGACCGTGCCGGGCAAGGATACTATCCTTGGCGCCACCATAGTGGGCACTCACGCCGGTGAGCGGATTGCCGAGTTCGTGCTCGCCATGCGTCACCGCCTCGGCCTTGGCAAGATCCTCGGCACCATTCACGCCTATCCCACCCTGATGGAGGGAAACAAATACGTGGCAGGTGAATGGAAACGGGCCCACCAGCCCACCCGGGTGCTGGCGTTGCTGGCCCGTTATCACCGCTGGCGCCGTGGCGCCTGACAATCAGGGAAACGTTTATGCTCAAGCCATTCTCACTGCTCGGCTCACACCTCAGATCACGCCAGAACTCTCGGCTTAAACAGCGGCTCAACGCCCTGCTGTGCGCCCTGCCACTGCTGGCCAGTGGCCCGCTGTTGGCGGCCAATCCAGACGACGGCTGGCAACAGACCCTTGAGGAGGCGAAAGGGCAGACCGTCTACTTCAACGCCTGGGGCGGCAGCCCGGAGATCAACGCCTATCTGGTGTGGGCCGGGCAGGAGCTGGCGCGCGACTATCAGGTCAAGCTGGTGCAGGTGAAGGTAGATGACATCGCCCAGAGCGTCAGCCAGCTGCTGGCCAACAAGCAGGCGGGTAAGCAAGCTGGCGGCCCCATCGATCTGCTGTGGGTCAACGGTGAGAACTTCAAGGCGCTCAAGGAGCAGGGGCTGCTTGGCGCGCCCTTTACCACTGAGCTGCCCAACATGGCGCTGGTAGACAGCAGCCTGCCGGTGAGTGAGGACTTCACCCTGCCGGTGGAAGGGCTGGAAGCCCCCTGGGGCATCGGCCAGCTCAATCTGATGGTCGACACCGAAGAGGTCGCCAGCCCGCCCACCTCGGCTGCTGCCCTGCTTGCGTGGGCCAAGGCCCATCCCGGCCGTTTCACCTATCCCAAGCCGCCCCAGTTCCATGGCTCCAGCTTTCTCAAGCAGATCTTGCTGGAGTTGACGCCAAACCCCGCCCCCCTCTATCGGGAAGCGACCGAGAGCGACTTTACCAAGCTCACCGCCCCGCTCTGGGCCTGGCTCGATGAGCTGCATCCGGCACTCTGGCGCAAGGGCAAGCTGTTCCCCACCAGCGCCGCCGAAACCCGCCAACTGCTCGATGATGGCGAACTGGCCATGGCCATCAGCTTCAACCCGCAGGAGGCGCAAAGCGCCGCCCAGATTGGCGCCCTGCCCCCCAGTGTGGAGGCGGTTGCCATGGAGAAAGGGGCGCTCACCAACAGCCATTTTCTCGCTATCCCCTTCAACGCCAGTGCCCGCGCCGGGGCCAAGGTGGTGGCCAACTTCCTGCTGAGCCCGGCAGCGCAGGCGCGCAAGGCCAATCCGGCATTCTGGGGTGATCCCAGCGTGCTGCGGGCCGATGCCCAGCCTGACTCCACAAAGGGGCAACCGGCATTGCGCTTCAAATCAGTGTCAGAGCCCCATCCCAGCTGGCAGCTCAAACTGGAAGCGGCCTGGGCCGGGCGTTACGGCCACTGATGAGTGCCGCTGGTCACCCGCTTGCCCGCTCCCGACCATGGCGCAGGTTGCTGATCCGCCACCGCGGGATGGGTATGGGCGTTGTTTATCTGGTGATCTTCGTCATTCCCCTGCTGGCGGGGCTATGGCAACTGCTGGCGGAGGGGATGACCGCCTCTCATCTTGCCTTGCTGTTGGCCCAGCCTGGCCTGTGGCACTCCGCTGCGCTGAGCCTGTGGATTGGCGCCGCCTCGACCCTCGGTAGCCTGCTGTTGACCGCCCTGCTGCTGGCCCACAGCGACAGCCGGGCTTTCGGCCTGCTCCGCCGCCTGCTCTCGCCGATGCTGGCCATGCCCCACGTCGCCTTTGGCATCGGTTTTACCTTTCTGCTCGCCCCCTCCGGCTGGCTGCTGCGGCTCGTCTCGCCAGCCCTTACCGGATTTGAACTGCCCCCCGATTGGCAGACTATTCGCGACCCTCTAGGACTCGGGCTGATTACACTGCTCGTGTTCAAAGAGACCCCCTTTCTGCTGCTGATGGCGATGGCCGCGCAGCAACCCATCCCGCTGGCGCGCCAGCAGTGGCTGGGGGCGAGCCTCGGCTTCAGCCCCCCCCAGATCTGGTGGCGCCTGCTGCTGCCAGCGCTCTGGCCCGCCCTGCGCCTGCCCATCTATGCGGTGGCAGCCTATGGTGTGGCGGTGGTGGATCTCGCCCAGCTGCTCGGGCCCGATGCCCCCGCCCCGCTGGCGGTGCGGTTGTGGCTCTGGTATCAGGACCCGGATCTGCTCTGGCGCGGTGCCACCGCCAGCGGCGCCCTGCTGCTGCTCGCCATCACGGCGCTGCTGATCGCCCTGCTCAGATTACTGGAGTGGTTTCATCAAGAAGTGGGCAAAGGCTGCTGGCTCGATGGCAAACGGGCGATGCCTCACTCCTTTGCCAACCGGCTCGCAGCATGCTTTTCATTCACCCTGATCACCCTCAATCTGGCGGTGCTGGCGGCCCTGCTGCTCTGGTCGCTGGCGCGCCGCTGGCCCTTTCCCGCCCTCTTGCCCAGTCAGTGGAGCGGTCACTACTGGCTGGATCTGCTGCCAACCCTGCTGCCGCTGCTGGCAACCAGTGCGCTGTTGGCACTGGCGAGTGGCTTGCTGGCGCTGGTGATGGCGGTGTGTAGACTGGAGGTGCAAGCCGGGCGCCGCCGCTGGCCACTTTGGCTTGTCTGCCTGCCGCTGTTGCTGCCGCAGGCCAGCCTGCTGTTTGGCATCCGGCTCGGGCTGGACTGGCTTGCACATGACTCGATAAGCAGCGCCATTGGCTGGAGCTGGGTGCTCTGGAGCCAGCTGCTGTTTGTCTTTCCCTATGTCTATTTGTGCCTGCACGGCCCCTATCGTCAGTTCGATCCGCGGATCACCCAAAGCGCCCTGCTGCTGGGAGCAACACCGTGGCGAGCCTGGTGGCAGGTCAAAGCACCGCTACTGGCCCGCCCTCTGCTATTTGCCTTCGGTGTCGGGGCGGCGGTAAGCCTGGCCCAGTATCTGCCGACCCTGCTGTTTGGCGCAGGCAGAGTGGTCACCATCACCACCGAAGCGGTGGCCATCGGCAGTGGCCTCAACCGGCGGCTGGCGGGGCTCTACGGCCTGCTGCAACTGCTGCTGCCGCTCGTTATCTATCTGCTGGCGCTCTGGCTGCCGGCGCGGATCAATCCGGCGCTCAAGGGGGGCGGCTCACGATGAACTCTCATGATGGAAATAGCCATGTGCTGAGCACCACGCCTCTTCGGCTCTATCTGGAGGAAAGCCTGTTGCTCTCGCTGCCCGCCCTGCAGGTGGCACCCGGCGAGGTGTTGACCCTGATGGGGCCCAGCGGCTGTGGTAAAAGCTCCCTGCTGGCGGGGCTCGCCGGGGTACTGCCGAGCGCGCTGACGGGGAGCGGCCCAATCCGGCTGGAGGGGGAGGTAAGGCTCGGCGAGCGGCCACTCAACACCTTGCCTGCGCAAGCGCGGCGCATCGGCATGCTGTTTCAGGATGACTTGCTGTTTGACCATCTGACGGTGGCGGAGAACCTGATGTTCGGCATGCCGGCGACCATCAAGGGAAAACGCGCGCGGCGGGAAAAGGCACTGGCCGCATTGGCACGGATCGCGCTGGCGGATCAGGCTGACAAGCTGCCGCAACTGCTATCGGGGGGTCAGCGGGCGCGGGTCAGCCTGCTGCGGGCGCTGTTAGCGGAACCCGACGCCCTGCTGCTGGACGAGCCCTTCTCCCGCCTCGACAAGCCGCTGCGGGCCGCCTTTCGCCAGCTGGTGTTCGCGCAGATCAAAGCGCTGGCCATTCCCGCCATTCTGGTAACCCACGACGAAGACGACGCGCCGGGCACCATACTCAATCTCACCGAATCCTGTTTTTGACCGAGGAGTTCACCTTGTTTGACCGCCACCTGATCCCCGTGATCCGCAGCCCCCTCACCCAGCTTGCCAAACCGCTCTGCCGTGCCGGGGTCAGTGCCAATCAGGTGAGCCTCACCGGTTTTGCCATCGGCATGCTGGCGCTGCCGCTGCTGGCCTTTGGCTGCTATCAATGGGCGCTTGCGGCGATCCTGCTCAACCGCTTGCTGGACGGGCTCGATGGTGCCGTGGCGCGGGAAACTGGCATCACCGACTGCGGCGGCTTTCTCGACATCACGCTGGATTTCATCTTCTACGCTGCCGTGGTGCTGGGCTTTGCCCTCGCCGCCCCCGCCAATGCACTGCCCGCCGCCACCCTGCTGTTTGCCTTTATGGGCACAGGGTCGAGCTTTTTGGCCTTTGCCATCATGGCAGGCAAGCGGGGGATCGACAATCCGGTCTACCACCACAAGTCCCTCTACTATCTGGGCGGCCTCACCGAGGGGAGCGAGACCATCGTCCTTTTTGTGCTGATGTGTCTGTGGCCCGCCGCCTTCGCCCCACTCGCCTACGGTTTTGCTCTGCTCTGCGCCATCACCACCCTGACCCGACTCTGGAGCGGATACCACACCCTGCGTCACCCCCCGAGCTAAACAGCGCAGCACTCACCGGAGGGCTAATCCATCGCACGATGAATTGGTGGCCAACGAGGCGCACGGAACACTTGCACGCGGATGACAATGTTTTACCATGACGACACTTTTGTTAGTCTCTTTGAGAACCCTATGCGTCGCCTTGCCTCTCTTCTGACTCTGTCGTTATTCCCCCTGCTCGGTGGCTGCAGCAGCGCCCCGGCCCCCAAGCCCGTGGTCAAGCCCCAGCCCAACAGCGCCTTTATCAATCAGACTCCATCGAACAAACCTGTTTATACACAAGGGGTTAGCAAGGGGGATTTCGCCAATCGCCCCAACGTGGACCGGTTCGTCCAGAAGATGGTCGAGAAGCACGGTTTTGACAGTGCCCAGTTGCATCAGGTGCTGGCTCAGGCAGAGCGTTACGACTGGATCATCCGCCTGATGGATGCCCAGGCACCGACCACCGCCAAGCCCACCGGTCCGACCGGCGCCTGGAACCGCTATCGCGCCAAGTTCATCACCCCCGACAACGTGCAAAACGGCGTCAACTTCTGGCGTGAATACGCAAGCGAGCTGAACCGGGCGGAGCAGATCTACGGGGTGCCGCCGGAGATCATCGTCGGCATTATCGGGGTCGAGACCCGCTGGGGCCGGGTGATGGGCAAGACCCGCATTCTGGATGCGCTGGCCACCCTGGCGTTTGATTATCCGCGCCGCGCCGAGTTCTTCACCAGCGAATTGGAAGCCTTCCTGGTGATGACCCGCGATGAAGGGATGGATCCTGCAGAGCCCAAGGGCTCCTACGCCGGGGCCATGGGCTATGGCCAGTTCATGCCCTCCAGCTTCCAGCGCTATGCGGTGGACTTTGACGGCAACGGCCACACCAATTTGTGGGATCCGGTGGATGCCATCGGCAGCGTCGCCAACTACTTCAAGGCCCACGGCTGGGAGAAAGGCCAACCGGTGGCGGTGCGCGGTCAGGGTCAGCTGCCCGGCTATGAGCATGGCTTCCAGACCCGCTACCCGGTCGCCACCCTGCGCCGCGCAGGGCTCACCCCCACCAGCAGCCTGGGCAATCACAGCGAATCGAGCCTGCTGCGCCTCGATGTGGGCACCGGCTACCAATACTGGTACGGCCTGCCCAACTTCTACACCATCACCCGCTACAACCACAGCACCCACTACGCCATGGCAGTGTGGCAGCTGGGGCTGGCGGTGAAGGCGGCGCGCTGACAACTCGCTGGCATAAAACAGACAATGAAAAAGGAGCCATTATGGCTCCTTTTTTATATCCAACGTTCAACCCCATCAGGGGCTCAAGGATGGCTACCTGATTTAGACGCCTGCCTTGGCCAACGCAGCAGAGACAATTTGCTGGGCCTCTTGCTGGATCAGATCCAGGTGTACTTCGCCCTTGAAGCTCTCCATGTAGATCTTGTAGATGGACTCGGTGCCGGAGGGGCGCGCCGCGAACCAGCCGTTCTCGGTCACCACCTTGAGGCCGCCGATGGCGGCATCGTTGCCCGGCGCCTTGGTCAGCTTGGCGATGATGGGCTCACCGGCCAGGGTTGAGGCTTCGACCAGTGCCGGATCCAGCTTGGAGAGCACCGCTTTCTGGGCACTGTTGGCCGGGGCGTCGATACGACGGTAGCTGGAGCGACCAAACTTGGCTTCCAGTGCATCGTAATGAGCCTGCGGATCCTTGCCGGTGACCGCCAGAATTTCCGCCGCCAGCAGCGCCAGAATGAAGCCATCCTTGTCGGTGGTCCAGACGGTGCCATCTTTGCGCAGGAAGGAGGCGCCAGCGCTCTCCTCGCCACCAAAGCCGAACTCGCCGCTGTAGAGGCCATCCACGAACCACTTGAAGCCGACCGGCACCTCTTTCAGGGTACGGCCAATCTCGCCGGCAACCCGGTCGATCATGGAAGAGGAGACCAGCGTCTTGCCGACAGCCGCATCGGCAGCCCAGCCGGTGCGATGGGTAAACAGATACTGGATTGCTACCGCCAGATAGTGGTTCGGGTTCATCAGGCCAGACTTGGTGACGATGCCGTGACGGTCGTAGTCAGGGTCGTTGCCAAGGGCGATGTCGAACTTGTCTTTGAGGGCAATCAGGCTCGCCATGGCGAACGGGCTGGAGCAGTCCATCCGGATCTTGCCGTCTTTATCCAGGGTCATGAAGGAGAAGGTCGGGTCGACCTTGTAGTTCACCACCTCGATGTTCAGGCCATAGGTCTTGGCGATGACGTCCCAGTAGGCGACGCCGGAGCCACCCAGCGGATCGACACCAATCTTGATGCCCGCCTGCTTGATGGCATCCATGTCCAGCACGTTCTTCAGGTCATCCACGTAAGGGGTGACATAGTCGTGCTCCACCACGAACGGGCTCTTGAGCGCTTCGGCGAACGGCATCCGTTTCACGCCAGCCAGACCCGCTTCCAGAATGGCGTTGGCACGGTCTTCCACCCACTTGGTGATCTCCCCTTCGGCGGGACCGCCGTGGGGCGGGTTGTACTTGAAGCCACCATCTTCCGGCGGGTTGTGAGACGGGGTGATCACCACACCGTCTGCCAGCGCGGCAGGCTTGCTGGCGTTGTAGCGCAGGATGGCGTGAGAGATGACCGGGGTCGGGGTAAAGCCCATACCGGCTTGAATGCGAGTTTCAACGCCGTTGGCCGCCAGCACTTCGACTGCGCTGGCAAAGGCGGATTCGGACAGGGCATGGGTATCCATGCCGACAAACAGCGGGCCAGTGATACCGGCCTGCTGGCGATACTCCACCAGCGCCTGGGTCACCGCCAGAATATGGGATTCGGTAAAGGCGTTGTGCAAGGCACTGCCACGGTGGCCGGAGGTACCAAAGGCAACCCGCTGCTCGGGGCGGCTCATGTCCGGCTTGTTGAGGTAGTAGGCACTGACCAGACGGGGGATGTTGGTCAGGTCGCTTAAACGGGCCGGCTGACCGGCGTGGGAATGCTGAGCCATGGCGTTTTCCTTGCGTAATGGCGGCCTTGGCGGGCAAGGCCTGAGTCTTGATAAACCGTTAAATGGCGCCACACACCTGCGCGATCACCTCTTCGCCATAGCCCATGCTGGCCATCAGCTGGGCCACCATATTCTGCTTGCGGCTGGTGTTGGTGTTGGTGATCACCCAGAACGGGGTCTCCGGTACCGGCTTGGGCTTGGTGGTGCTACCACTGGCGCGCAGAGCCTCGGGATCCCGTGAGAAATAGACGCGCTTGCGCCCCTTGATTTCGGTGGCCTGGGTAAACCCGACCGGGTCGTCCCGGTAGAGGGTACTGAGCACCTGCATGAAGCGGTTGATGGACTTCTCTTCTTTTTGCAGCTCACCGGAGTCGAGCAGGGCTTGCAGCCCTTGCCGGGTGGCTACCGCACTGGGCTGCACCACGGCAACGGGCTCGGCAACCGGCACACGTTGGTGAGCAGGCTGTTCCAGCAGACGGCGCAGGATATCGGAGGCACTCTCACCAATGTGCCGGGTCTGGCTGGCGATATAGAAGTAGAGATCGTCATCAAGCTCGATGGTTTTCATAGGGATGCGCTGGACTCGTCGAAATTCGGATGCGGCGATTATACATAGGCAAACCCGACAGCCCAAGCAAGGGGCTGGCAGATGTACATGAATCTCATCGAGAATACGGCATAATAGCGGGCCAAGTGTGTGATCAGCCGCACTGATAGCCGATCCGGACGGGATTTTTTAGAAAAAAAACCACATTTATTTCCCATCCGTTGGACGAAATCCTTTTCTTTCCAGTGCGTTAAATAAAACAGCGATACGTACTCACGACCGACAAGGTGTCATTTTGCAACAAAACAGCATATTGAACTTCAAGGAGCAGGGTCAGGGCCCGGCGGTCATTCTGATCCACGGCCTGTTTGGCAGCCTCGACAACCTCGGCCTGCTGGCCCGTGCCCTCTGCGAGCAGTATCGGGTCATCAGCGTCGATCTGCGCAACCACGGTGGCTCCTTTCATAGCAGCGAGATGAGCTATCCGGCGCAAGCTGCCGATATCCTGACCCTGATGGATCGGCTGGAGATTGCCGACGCTACTCTGATTGGCCACTCGATGGGGGGCAAGGTGGCGATGCAGGTCGCCAAGCTGGCGCCAGCACGTGTAAGCCGTCTAGTCGTCGCCGATATGGCGCCGGTCGCCTATCCCCACTCCCGCCACCAGAATGTGTTCGCCGGACTCAATGCCACCCTGCGCACGCCGCCGCAAAGCCGCAGCGAGGCGGAAGCCATGCTGGCGCAGCACATCGAGATCGCCGGGGTGCGCCAGTTCCTGCTCAAATCCTTCGCCAGAGGCGAGCAGGGCTGGGGTTGGCGCTTCAATGTGCCGGCACTTAAGCAAAACTACGCCAACATCATGGGCTGGCCAGAGGATGATCGCCGCTTCGAGGGGCCGGTGCTCTTTATCAAGGGGGGGGATTCTGACTATATGCAGCCGCAATACAGCGAGGCGGCGCTGGCCCAATTCCCGGCGGCAAAGGTGCGTGTCATCGCCGACACCGGCCACTGGCTGCATGCGGAAAAACCGGCTCTGTTCAACAAATTGGTTGTGGATTTCCTGTCGACAGGCGGTTAACAGTTTCAAATCCTTTGTGATATAGTGCGCCCGTCATAAGGAGTGTGCGCAATCCATGCTAAGTGAACATATCGACCTGATCGAAAGTTTGGGCCTGAAATTATTTTTTCTGGCGATTTTCATCTTGATTGGTCTTGCCATTCATGACGTGCTCAAACGCGGCAATGTGCCCCGTTTTGGCCGTTTTATCGTCTGGTTGGTACTGTTTCTGGGTTGTGCGGGTTTTGTCGCCAAGGGGCTGATCGAACTGGGCTGGGAAGGCTCAGGACTCGGCTAACTTATTTTCATCTGTGATGTATGGCCAAACAGCAAACTGATCGAACAACACTGGATCTGTTCGCAAATGAGAAGCGCCCCGGCAGGCCAAAGACCAATCCACTCCCCCGCGAGACCCAGCTCAAGATCAACAAGCGTAACCAGCTTAAGCGCGATCGGGAAAATGGGCTGAAGCGGGTAGAGTTAAAGGTGGAGGCCGAGTTGCTGGAGCGCCTGAACCAACTTGCGTTACAACAGAACATCAGCCGAGCCGAGCTGATCCAATCTATTCTGAAACAACAGATTGAGTCCGCCTTTGCGGTGGACATTGCAGTCTGAGCGTTGAGCATTAACACCAAATACGGGTAACTAAACACTATGGCAAGTGTAGGTCTGTTTTTTGGCAGCGATACCGGTAACACCGAAGCTGTCGCCAAGATGATCCAGAAAGAGCTGGGCAAAAACCTGATTGAAGTCCGCGACATCGCCAAGAGCAGCAAGGCCGACATCGAGAGCTTTGACCTGCTGATGTTCGGCATCCCGACTTGGTACTATGGCGAAGCCCAGGCCGACTGGGACGACTTCTTCCCTGATCTGGGCGAAATCGACTTCACCAACAAGCTGGTCGCCATCTTCGGTTGCGGTGATCAGGAAGACTACTCCGAGTACTTCCTCGACGCCATGGGCACCCTGCGTGACATCGTCGAAGCCAAAGGCGCCATCATCATCGGCCACTGGCCGACTGCCGGCTACGAGTTTGAAGCCTCCAAGGCGCTGGTCGATGACAAGCACTTTGTCGGTCTGGGTATCGATGAAGATCGCCAGCCGGAGCTGACCGCCGAGCGCGTCAAGGGCTGGTGCAAACAGCTGCACGAAGAGATGTGCCTGGGCGAGCTGGAGTAATCCGCCTACCCTCATACCTCTGACAACAAGGGCCCCGACGGGGCCCTTGTTGTATCTGCTTGTTGCGATGCCTGCCTTTATTCTCCCCTGTTATTCACCCCTGTGCTCCGGTTTGGCCCGCACATAGAGGGTGCGCTTGACCTGCGCCACCAGCTCGCCGCTCTTGTCCTGCACCGTGACCTCGAATTCGGGGAAGTGCTTGTTGCCACCTTCAGTCGCCGCCACGATTTCGGCCAGCTTGCCCTCGGTCAGGTTGAACTCGGCCACCAGCTTGCCCTTGCCCGGCTTGATGTAGTTGATGCTGCCCGCCTTGTCCCAGACGTAGTAGCGATTCTTGAAGTAGCCCATCAGCATCAGCGGATAGATGGGGTCCGTCATGGCAAACATGCTGCCGCCAAACTGGGTGCGGTTGGCGTTCTTGTTCCACCAGCGGGATTTCAGGGTCACCCGACAGTAGCGAAAGTCATCGCTCAGGGTCTCTATCTTGATACCGGCGCCCCAGAAGGGGGGCCAGGCGTTGAGTGCGCGGCGCACCCAGGCCGCATTGTCAAAAAGCCAATCCATGGATCTCATCCGACCAGAAATATGAAAGTTACATCTTATCAACATCTGCCATACCGGCAAGTCGGACGACACGATTGATTATTTCAATCCAATCGGCCATTTAGGACTAAACCCCTTGAATTGCTGGGTTTATTTTTAGGGAGGCTACGACCTATAATGACAGGCCAAGCGAGTTCAAGGTTGCCATTCCTGCGGCAGTCCATCAGAATAACCCCACCTTCGAGAATGCGAATAAGTAGAATATGGCAGACAACAACCAAGCGTTAAAAAAGGCCGGGCTCAAGATCACCTTGCCCCGGGTCAAAATCCTGGAAATCCTGCAACAGCCGGATTGCCAGCACACCAGCGCCGAAGATCTCTATAAACGACTGATCGACCTGGGTGAAGAGATTGGTCTCGCTACCGTCTATCGCGTTCTCAACCAGTTTGATGATGCCGGTATCGTTACCCGTCACCACTTCGAAGGTGGCAAGTCGGTATTCGAGCTGGCGACTCAGGAGCACCACGACCACCTGGTTTGCCTTGACTGCGGCAAGGTGATCGAGTTCTCCGACGAAGTGATCGAACAGCGTCAGCGCGAGATCGCCAAGAAATTCAATATCCGTCTCACCAACCACAGCCTCTACCTCTACGGTCACTGTGCAACAGGTGAGTGCAAGCACGACGAATAAGTCGCCCGCGACTTGCAGATAACGGACAATAAAAAAGCCAGCATCAGCTGGCTTTTTTATTGTCCGGCGCAGGCCGTGGCATCGCACAGGGCAGGGTCTCCCCTGCCCTACTGAGTTAGCCTTCGACTTTGCCCCAGGAGTCGCGCAGGGCAACGGTGCGGTTGAACACCAGATGCTCCGGGCTGGAGAGCTTGTTGTCGGCGCAGAAGTAACCTTCACGCTCGAACTGGTAAGCCTGCTCCGGCTTGGCGTTCTTCAGGGATGCCTCAACACGAGCCCCCTCGATGATCACCAGGGATTCCGGATTCAGCGCAGCTTCGAAGTCATCCTCGGCGCCCGGGTTCGGTACCTTGAACAGACGATCGTAGAGACGCACTTCCGCTGGCAGGGAGTGAGTGGCGCTGACCCAGTGGATCACCCCTTTCACCTTGCGGCCATCGGCCGGATCCTTGCCCAGGGTCTCGGGGTCGTAGGAGCAGTAGATGCAGGTGACTTTGCCATCGGCATCTTTCTCGATGCGCTCGGCCTTGATCACATAGGCATTGCGCAGACGCACTTCCTTGCCCAGCACCAGACGCTTGAACTGCTTGTTCGCCTCTTCTTTGAAGTCCGCTTCGTCGATGAAGATCTCGCGGGTGAAGTTCAGCTCGCGGGTACCCATCTCGGCATTGCTCGGGTGGGCCGGGGCAGTCAGCACTTCGTCGGCAGCCAGGTTCTCGATAACCACTTTCACCGGATGCAGCACGGCCATGGCGCGCGGCGCATGCTCGTTGAGGTCTTCGCGGATGCAGGCTTCCAGCATGCTCATCTCGACGATGTTGTCCTGCTTGGTGACGCCGATGCGCTTGCAGAACTCGCGGATGGAGGCCGGAGTGTAGCCGCGACGACGCAGACCGGAGACGGTCAGCATGCGCGGGTCATCCCAACCATCGACGTGCTTCTCGGTCACCAGCAGGTTCAGCTTGCGCTTGGACATGACGGTGTACTCGAGGTTCAGACGAGAGAACTCGTACTGACGGGGGTGGCAGTCGATGGTGATGTTGTCCAGCACCCAGTCGTACAGACGACGGTTGTCCTGGAACTCCAGGGTACAGATGGAGTGGGTGATCCCTTCCAGCGCGTCCGAGATGCAGTGGGTGAAGTCATACATCGGGTAGATGCACCACTTGTCACCGGTCTGGTGGTGGTGGGCAAACTTGATGCGGTAGATCACCGGATCGCGCATCACCATGAAGGGAGATGCCATGTCGATCTTGGCGCGCAGGCAGGCGGTGCCTTCGGCGAACTCGCCGTTCTTCATCTTGGCAAACAGCGCCAGGTTCTCTTCCACGCTGCGATCGCGGAACGGGCTGTTCTTGCCCGCTTCAGTCAGGGTGCCACGGTACTCGCGCATCTGCTCGGGCGTCAGCTCGTCCACATAGGCCAGACCCTTTTCAATCAGCTCGATGGCATAGCCGTGCAGCTTGTCGAAATAGTCGGAGGAGTAGCAGATCTCGCCGCTCCACTGGAAGCCGAGCCACTGTACGTCCTGCTTGATGGACTCTACGAACTCGATGTCTTCCTTCACCGGGTTGGTGTCATCGAAACGCAGGTTGCACTGGCCCTGATAGTCACGAGCGATGCCGAAGTTCAGGCAGATGGACTTGGCGTGGCCGATATGGAGATAACCGTTCGGCTCGGGCGGAAAACGGGTATGCACGCTGGTGTGCTTACCGCTGGCCAGATCTTCATCAATGATCTGACGAATAAAGTTAGTTGGGCTGTTCGCCTGACTCATGGCTCACCTCAAAAAAGCGTCACTGGCGGAAGTTGTGCCGGCTGGCACCCTCATCCCCCCGCCGTCAAGCCGGGTATGATCCCTCATTACGGGCGCTGCCTCAACCTGAATTTGGCACTTCCGGGCCATTTCCCGGCCATTGCGCCACTAAAAACGGGCGGGGTTGGCACATTGCGCAGCAAATGCATAAAAAAGCCCCGCACAAGGCGGGGCTAAAAGTGATGAAAAACAAAACAGACAATTACACACAACAAAGGCTCACACGCACAGTCAACCTTTCCCAAACCCGATGCGCCATCGCCCTTGGGAAAGGCGGGTCTTGCGACCCACCTTGCATTAACGGTTGACTGCTATCAGTTCAGTTCGGTGACGCGGCTGGTGCGCTTGCCATCGAAGCTGGTGGTACGCAGGTAGACCTTGCCATTCACGCTCGGCTTGGCCGCGGCGTCATAGGCACTCCAGTTGGTGCCGTCCAGGCTGTACTGGATGGGCAGACCCGGCAGATCCACGTTTGCTTCCAGCACACCGTTCACCACTTTGGCACCCGGTACGGAGAGGCGGTATTCAACACCGGCCTGATCCAGTTTCGGCAGCACGCGCTGACCCAGTACGTTGGCAAACTGGTTCCACTCTTTGTTGAGGGTGGCCTTGTTGACATGCTTGGTCTCGCCGGAGAACTCGCGGTTCTTCACGTAATCCAGCTCGAAGCCGCCTTTGTGCCAGGCACGCTCGGCCACGGAGAAGATACGCGGGTAGACCATGTACTCGTACTGAGCATCGGTACGCACGGTTTCACTCCACTGCTGACCGGAGATCCCCTTGAACTTGACCGGATCTTGGTCACCCTTGGCCACGAAGGCGTTGCCGTCGCGGTCAACCGAGGTTTCGGCGTTCTGCGGCAGGTTTTCCGGGGCGAAGGCGAACACCTTGCGCGTGTCGTTGAAACGGGTTGCCCAGTAGTAGCCACGCTCAGCCGGATGTACTTCGTTCGGGAAATCGAAGTAGAGGTAATCCGGGTTGGACAGCACCACTTCGTAACCCTTGTGCGCCCACTTCATCGCTTCGTTGAAGCCACCCCAGTAGAGGGTTTCCCAGAAGTTGACTCGGGTGTTGTCGGTGGCGAAGTCTTTGGCACCGCTGGCGTACTTCAGGCCATCTTCCCACGCCTGCAGGGTAGAGAAGCCGCGGTCTTTGACCATCTGGCCCACTTCCTTGGCGAAGTAAACCGGCAGCTCGCCCACTTCCTTGATCTTGCCTTCGTCGATCATCTTCTGGCACATCGGGGACTTGCCAAACGGCTTGTCCTGCTTGCTGGAATCGACGTTGCCTTTCCAGGCGACCAGCTCTTCTTTCTTGGTGACGGCCGGATCCTGATAGCCACCGCCCTGCATGATGTTCTTCGCCTCATCACCACCGTAGTGCCATGCGGTCAGCGGCTGACCAGCGGCCTGGTGCATCTGGGCAACTTCATCCATTACCTTGGCCACGAAGGTGGCAGCACCTGGCTGGCAAGGGTTGATGAAGGACATCTTGTCGTAGAACTGGACTGAGGTGACGTTGGAGGTGTCAGCCGGATCAGTCAGACGGAACTGGTTGGCTTCCGCTTCTTTGCCTTCCGCCATCAGACGCTTGTAGCGCGCTTCCATGGAGATCACAGCAGCACGAGCGTGGGCCGGCATGTTGATCTCGGGGATCACGGTCACACCGCGGGCCTTGGCATAACGCACCAGATCCACGTAGTCAGACTTGCTGTAGAAACCGGAACCCTGGTTGTCGCTGGTCGGGCCGGAACCCAGTTGCGGCATCAGGCACTTGGTTTCGGACTCGTCGTGGCAACGCTGGCTACCGACCTGGGTCAGCTCCGGCAGACCCGGGATCTCCAGACGCCAGCCTTCATCGTTGGTCAGGCCAAGGTGCAGCACGTTGAGCTTCATGGCAGACATCTGGTCAACCAGCTTCTTCATGGTATCCAGACTGCGGAAGTGGCGGGCCACGTCGGTCTGCATGCCACGGTATTCAAAGCGCGGCGCATCCTCGACGGTCATCGGGCTCACCAGCTTGTCATCAACACCCAGCAGGGAGATCAGGGATTGTGCACCCCAGAATGCCCCGTCGATGTCGCGACCCTGGATCACGGTGCCCTTCTGACCGATGGTCATGTCATAGCCTTCAGCCTGCTTGAGCTTGCTGCCGAGCTTGATGGTCACCGGGTAGCCGGTGTCGGAGAGGGTAACACCCAGCTTGGTCAGTTGAGCCTTCAGGGCCTCGGCGCGATCGCTCGGCAAATCCAGGGCATTGAGCTTGATGGTAGAGAAGTCGATTTGCGGACCAGCCTTGACCACCTGCTTCATCGGGGTCGGCAGGATCTGGTTGTCAATCTTGCCAGCCGGCAGCAGGGTGCTGGTCTGGTTGGCCGCGAAACGGGTTTCGCTGTTCATCAGGATGTTCTTGTCATCCTTGGTGCGCTTCCAGCCATCGGCCGGCATCGGCTTCTCGTAGGTGCTGGCATCATTGATGTTGCTCATGCTGGCCAGTACTTTCGGCTCGGCACCTTCGCTGGCGACATACCAGTTCGGCATGATGTCAGATTCGAACAGTACCCAGTATTCCACCACCAGCGGCACTTCGACCGTGGCATCCTTGGCAAAGCCCTGGAACTTCTCGGTTGGCGTCAAACGATAGAGATCGCCGGTCAGGTGAGTGATGGTGAACTGGTCGTTATCCACACGCTGGATACGACGGATGGAGGAGACGTAGATGCTCCAGTCTTTGGAGGTCACGTCAGCACCGGTGTTGGTCAGGTGCAGCTTGGCAACGCCACAGCTCGCCCACTCGGAACCGAGCGCCTGGCAATCGAGGCCGGCACCGGCACCGTCGTTGGTGACCACTTCATACTTGACCACCAGGTTACTGGCGAGGGAGTCGACCACGGCCTGCTTGGCGGCATCGGCTGCCAGCGCAGGACCGGCAAAAACGGTAGACATGGCAATGGCTAACAGAGAATGTTTCAAGTTCATAACTGCTGCTCTCATTTGAAGTAAAGGTTGGATTTTCTTGGCTTTTTTATATTGGGCCCCGGAGCGGGGCCCTTAGTTATGTCAACAATGGACTTAGACTTGAGGTGAGCGAGTGCTCGATTAACGCAGGGCTTTCATCTCACCGGCGATGATTTCGGCCAAGGGGCCCAGAATCACCTGCAGGTTCTGCTCACCGAGTTTGACCACACCGGCCGCACCCAGGGCTTTCAGCTTGCGCTCATCGACGACGCTGCGGTCTTTCAGAGTCAGACGCAGACGGGTTATGCAGGCATCGATGGAGACCAGGTTTTCTTGACCACCCAGCACTTCCAGGTATTGCTTGGCCAGCTCGGTACGGTTGGTAGATTGGGCGACAGCCGGAGCTGTGTCCTCATCTTCCTCACGACCCGGGGTTTTCAGGTTCAGCTTGGCAATCACTGCGCGGAACACCACGTAGTAGAGGCCGAAGAACACCAGACCCTGAGCAATCAGCATGTACCAGTTGGTCGCCAACGGGTTACGGCTGGAGAGCACCATATCCACCAGGCCGGCACTGAAGCCGAAACCAGCCATCCAGTGCATGGAGGCAGCGATGAACACGGAGATACCGGTCAGTACGGCGTGGATGACATACAGTACCGGCGCCACGAACATGAAGGAGAACTCGAGCGGCTCGGTGACACCGGTGAAGAAGGAGGCAAAGGCAGCTGCGATCATGATGGAAGCAACTTTCTCTTTGTTCTCTTTCTTGGCGGAGTGGTAGATGGCCAGAGCGGCACCCGGCAGACCGAACATCATGATGGGGAAGAAGCCAGCCTGGTACATACCGACCACGCCTTTCACCTGATCCAGGCTCTTGCCAGCGGCCAGCGCGGCATCGATGGTAGCCTGACCACCCAGGAAGTTCGGGATGTCGTTGATACCGGCCACGTTGAACCAGAACACGGAGTTCAGGGCGTGGTGCAGACCAATCGGGATCAGCAGACGGTTGAAGAAGGCGTAGATACCGGCGCCAGTGGAACCCAGGCTCACGATGGATTCACCGAAGGAGACCAGACCACCGTAGATTGCCGGCCATACCGCCATCAGGATGAAGGAGACAACGATCATCACGACGGAGGTTACGATCGGTACCAGACGACGACCGGAGAAGAAGGAGAGTGCCTTGTGCAGCTCGACGCTGCTGAAGCGGTTGTACAGCTCAGCGGCGATAACACCACACAGGATACCGACGAACTGGTTGCTGATCTTGGCAAACGCGGCAGGAACCTGATCCACCGGGATGCTCTTGATCTGGGCCACAGCACCCGGGCTCAGCAGGGTGGTAACCACCAAGAAGCCGACCAGACCTGCCAGGGCAGCAGAACCGTCTTTATCCTTGGACATACCGTAAGCGACACCGACTGCGAACAGTACGGACATGTTATCGATAATGGCTGCACCCGCCTTAATCAGGAAGGCAGCCAGCGCGCTGTCACCACCCCAACCATTCGGGTCAATCCAGTAGCCAACCCCCATCAGGATCGCTGCGGCAGGCAATACCGCTACCGGCACCATCAGGGCACGGCCGATCTTTTGCAAATAACCGAGAATGTTCACGGTTCCTCTCCTTAGTTAATGTTTTTCTAGAAATTAAGTGCTTATCACGTTTGACGCATAAGCCATCAAGGCTTGATTGGCAGTCTAGGGCTTTTATTTCGCTGCGCAAATTAATAAACCGATAATCGTGATCGTTATCACCCAAACAAGATAAAGGTGGTGGATAGATGTGGCTTAGTTCGCAATCTTTATTTACGCTATAAAACAACTTGAATCCGTCTTAGCCAATTGCCACCGCCAACCCGGTCGCAACCCGAAACAGAGGTATCCATCATGCGCCTGATCCCGTTGAAATCTGCCAGCCAAGTAGGCCTCTGGTCTGCCCGTTACATCGTTGACCGCATCAACGCGTTCAAGCCGACGGCGGATCGCCCCTTCGTACTGGGTCTGCCTACCGGTGGTACTCCGCTCAACACCTACAAGCGCCTGATCGAGTTGCACAAAGCCGGTGAAGTGAGCTTCCAGAACGTGGTCACCTTCAACATGGACGAGTACGTCGGCCTGCCGGAGGATCACCCGGAGAGCTACCACAGCTTCATGCACAACAACTTCTTCTGTCACATCGACATTCGCCCCGAGAACATCAACATCCTCAACGGCAATGCCGACGATCTGGTGGCCGAGTGCAAGCGCTACGAAGAGAAGATCAAGTCCTACGGCAAGATCCACCTGTTCATGGGTGGCGTGGGTAACGATGGCCACATCGCATTCAACGAGCCGGCCTCTTCCCTCTCCTCCCGCACCCGGGTCAAGACCCTGACCGAAGATACCCGCATCGCCAACTCCCGCTTCTTTGGCGGCGACATGGAGCAGGTGCCCAAGCTGGCGCTGACCGTGGGTGTCGGCACCCTGATGGATGCCGAAGAGATCATGATCCTGGTCACCGGTCACAGCAAGGCACTGGCCCTGCAAGCCGCCGTGGAAGGCAGCGTCAACCATATGTGGACCATCTCCACCCTGCAACTGCATCCGAAGGGAATGATGGTGTGCGACGAGCCCTCCACCATGGAGCTCAAGGTCAAGACCGTCCGCTACTTCCAGCAGCTGGAAGCCGCCAACATCGGCCGTCTGTAAGGAGTCGTCATGTACGCATTGACCAACTGCACCCTCTACACCGGCAGCTGCGTGCTGACCGGCTACGGGGTGCTTGTCGAGGGCGACAAGATTGTCGCCATCTCTCACCTGGCCGAGCTGCCAGCGGGCATCGAGCAGATTGACCTCAAGGGCGCCAACCTGACCGCCGGTTTTATCGACGTGCAGCTCAACGGCTGTGGCGGGGTGATGTTCAACACCGACATCACCACCGAGACCCTGGCGACCATGCAGGCCGCCAACCTCAAATCCGGTACCACCAGCTTCCTGCCGACCCTGATCACCAGTCCGGATGCCGACATGAAGCAGGCCGTTGCGGTCACCCGTGACTACATGGCGGCCAACCCCAACGAGGTGCTGGGTGTCCATCTGGAAGGGCCCTACACCAACCTCAAGCGCAAGGGGATCCACCCTGCCGCGCAAATTCGCCAGCCAGCGGACGAGATGATCGACTTCTTCTGCGCCAACGCGGATGCCATCACCAAGATCACCCTGGCACCGGAGCGCAACGAGCCGGCCCATATCCGCCGTCTGGTGGACGCGGGCATTCTGGTCTCGGCCGGTCACACTGCCGCCAGTTACGATCAGGCGATGGCCGGATTCGATAACGGTATTCGCTTTGCGACCCACCTCTACAACGCCATGACCCCGACCCTCAATGGTCGCGAGCCGGGCGTGGTGGGTGCCATCTATGATCGCAAGGATGTCTATGCCGGCATCATCGTCGATGGTCACCACGTTCACTGGGCCAACGTGCGACTGGCACACAAGGTGCTGGGGGAACGACTTGTGCTGGTCACCGACGCCACCGCGGCAGCCGGCGCGCCGGAAGGCTTTGAGAAATTTGATTTTTGTGGCACCACCGTCTTTTTACGCGATGGTCAGTGTGTCGACGAGAATGGTACACTCGGCGGTTCCTCCCTCACCATGATTGAGGGGGTGGAAAATCTGGTCAAGCAGGTCGGATTACCGCTCGATGAAGCACTGAGAATGGCCAGCCTCTACCCCGCTCGCGCCATTGGATGGGACTCACGTCTCGGTAGTATCCAGGTCGGTAAAGTAGCCAACCTCACTGTCTTCGATCAGGACTTCACGGTCCGTGGGACCGTGGTTAACGGACACTACACACAACAGTGACATCATGACTGGCGGACAAATAGCAAACGTAGATCTTATCAAGCAGGTCAACAGTGCAGCCGTGTATCGGCTCATCGATCTGCAAGGCCCCATCTCCCGGGTCAAGATTGCCGAGTTGAGTCAGCTGGCCCCGGCCAGCGTGACCAAAATAACCCGGCAACTGATCGAGCATGGCCTGATCAAGGAGACCTCACCGCAAGCCTCTACCGGCGGGCGGCGAGCCATCTCGTTGACCACCATCAAACAACGCTTTCAGTTTGTCTCTGCCAAGCTGGGCCGTGGCTACCTGCAACTGAGTCTCTATGACCTCGATGGCAAGGAGCTCGACCAGCACGTCACCCAGGTGACCGAGATCGACCAGCAACCCGTGGTCGACATGCTGCTGCGGGAGATTGGCGCCTTTATCGATGCCAACCGCGAACGCAGCCGCAACCTGATCAGCATCGCACTGACTATGCCGGGTCTGGTCAACCCGGAATCCGGTATGGTCATCTACACCCCCAAGTACCAGATCCGCAATCTGGGACTGGCGAAGCTGTTGGAAAACCACTTTAACCTCCCCTGCTACGTGGGTAACGACACCCGCTCGCTGGCGCTGGCCGAACACTTCTTCGGCGAGTCCCGCGACTGCATGGACTCCATTCTGGTGAGTGTTCACCAGGGGACGGGCTCGGGGATCATCACCAAGGGTCAGGTGTTCCTTGGTCAGAACCGCAACGTCGGCGAGATCGGCCATATTCAGGTCGAGCCGCTCGGCAAGCGCTGTCACTGTGGCAACTTCGGCTGCCTCGAGACCATCGCCTCCAACGAAGCGATCATCGACAAGGTGAAGGAGCTCATCAGCCGCGGCCACCAGAGCGCGCTGCAAGAGAAGCACATCACCATTCAGGAGGTGTGCAAGGCGGCCATGGCCGGTGATGAACTGGCCCGCAGCGTGATCGAGAACGTCGGTGAGCATCTGGGACGAGCGGTAGCCATTACGGTCAACCTGTTCAACCCGCAGAAGGTGCTGATCGCCGGCGAAATCACCGCCGCCGAAGAGATCCTCTTCCCGGCCATCCGTCGCTGCGTCGAGCATCAATCCCTGCCGAGCTTCCACCGTGGCCTGCCCATCGTGAAGGCCCGCTTCCAGAACCAGCCGACCTATGGCGGCTTTGCGCTGGTCAAGCGCGCCCTGCTGGAAGGGGATCTGCTGCAGATCATCATGGAGCAGAAGTAAGGACTTACCTTGCGAGATAACAAAACGGCAGCCACTGGCTGCCGTTTTCTATTGTGTGCTCGTTGGAGATTTAGCCCGCCCGACACGGCTTGAACAGATCCAGCTTGTTGTCGTAGACACTTGTCTGCACATCCATGATCCCCAGCATGGAGTGAAACAGGTTATCATGGGAGAAGCGCTGGCTGCTTGCCTCCGCCGCCAGGCAACCCATATCAAGCTGGCGATCGGCCTGTAACTGAGGCGAGAACCAGGTCAACAGCGGCACCCGGGTTTGGTCATCCGGCGCAAACTTGTAGGGGGTGCCGTGCAGATAGAGCCCCATGGCACCGAGGGATTCGCCGTGATCGGAGAGATAGACCAGTCCCACATCGTACTGGCTCTCCAGCGACTTGAGCTTGTCTATCAGTAGCCCCACTACCTTGTCGGTGTAGCGGATGGTGTTGTCATAGGTGTTGACCAGCTCTTCGTTACTGCAGTTTTCAATGTCGCTGCGCGGGCAGTCCGGCATAAAGGCGCGCTCGCTGGCAGGGTAACGACGGAAATAGGTCGGGCCATGGCTGCCCATCAGATGAAAGGCCACCAACTTGTTGCCCTTCATGCCGGCAATCTGCTGATCCAGCCCCTCCAGCAGCACCTCGTCATAGCAGGACTCTCCCTGACAGAGCGCCGGATAGGATTTGGGAAGGATCTCGATGGTCGGCACATTGCGGCACACCCCTTTGCAACCGCCATCGTTCTCTTTCCACAGCACAGATACCCCGGCATGCTGCAGCACATCGAGCAGGCCGTCACGGGAGCTGGCGAGCTGATCATCGTAGCCGCGCCGTGTGAGGTTGGAGAACATGCAAGGCACCGATACGGCGGTTGCCGTGCCGCAGGAACGCACATCCTTGAACGACACCACCCCCTGCTCTTTCGAGGTGAAGCTGTTGGTTGCCTTTCCATAACCGTTCAGGGAGTAGTTCTGGCTGCGCGCAGTCTCCCCCACAACCAGGAACATCAAGGTCGGCTTGCCTCCCCGGGCCACCACCCTGGCGTCAGTCCCCAGATGCTGGTAGGGGATCGTGGTGGCAAACAGTACATCCCGCCCATATTTGTAGAGGCCGTGGACATAGTTGGCGGGCACAATTTCTTTGGCCAGCGACTTGTTGTTACGCCCGACCGAGGCGTAATCCTGATAGTAAAGTGCGGCAACGCCCCCGATAAACAGCAGGGAGATGGCCAGCGCACCTGCCCGCAACGCCAGCCCCTGATACCAGCGAGCTGGATAACGGATCTTGATCGACCAAAGCACCAGAACAGGCAGCAGCCCGGTCAGCAGAAACCAGAGTGCCACCGAGCCATTCAAATAGGCCCCAGCCTCACCACTGTTAGTTTCGATTATGTTCTGCATCATGCCGGCATCGAAGATGACGCCGTATTTGAGCATGGCGTAGCTGACGATGGAGCCGCTCAGGATCAGCAAGGTAAAAAAGGGCTTGAGCACAAACCGGAACGTGAAGGGAATAAACACGGCATTGAGCGCCGCGATCAGCACCAACGGGATCGAGATGGCAAACCCGGCTTTGACATGGGTCAGACCACTGAGCACCGTATAGAAATGCAAAAAGATTGGCCAGTTCAGTACCAGAGCGAAAAAGAGCACCAGCAACAGATTGGTCTGCAGTACACCGAGGGTCACTCGCATAAACAACTCCTACATACCGGCCTACAGAGAGAGGGCGCGGTCAAGCCAACAGAAACGACGGGGCCAGCGTAGGAAGTCAAACTTAAGAACGAATTAAGAAGGGAAGCGTGGTGCTAGTGCGCGCCATCACAGCGTGGGGTAATCACCTCACTCACAATGGATTTTTAGTTGTCTATCCCTTGGATTTTGCTAGCTTGTTGAGTAGGCATTCACGAAATGCAGGTTCACTGATGGCACTGATCCAAGCCTCGATAGAGCAGTTGAGAGTAGGCCACTTTATCCACCTTCCGACCGGCTGGACCAACCATCCGTTCATGTTCAATACGTTCAAGATCAAGGATCAGCAGCAACTCGACATTATCCGTCATCTTGATCTCACCCTGCTGATGGTCGACCCCGACAAGAGCGATCTGCCTATCGAGCCGCTGCTGCGCGGTGATATTCCCGATGCAGGACCTGATCTTGACGAGCTGGAAGAGCTGATTGCCTCGGGCCCGCCCCCCTTTGACGAGAAGGCCTTTCGCCGCTCCATGCGCGCCGCCGACAAAGCCTTTGGCCAGTCCATGAGCGAGCTGCGCGATGCGCTCGGGGCGCTCAATCTCAAACCGGATGAAGGGCTGGCCAACACCGCCCAGATCGTCCGCAATGCCGCCTTCACCCTCAGTCAGCACGAGGGCCCCCTCGGGCTGCACCTTATTCGCAGCCCCCACACCGATATCCTGCTGCAGCACAGTCTCAACGTGGCCTTTATCGCCATGTTGATGGCGCGCGAGCTGGGCATGAATCCCATCGAACTGGAAGAAACCGGTCTGGCCGGACTTATCCACGATATCGGCGAGCTCAAAATACCGAGCCAGATCATCCAGAAGCGTGGGGAGCTCAGCAAGGCAGAGCAGAACTTTCTCAACATGCACCCGCAATACGGGCTCGACATGCTGACCCAGCTCAACGCCTTTGAGCCGAAAATCCGTCAGGTCGCCCATCTGCACCACGAGCGACTCGATGGCAGCGGCTATCCGCTCGGGATCAAGGGGGGGGAGATCCCGCCGCTGGCCCGGCTGATCGGACTGGTCGACTTCTACGACGAACTGCTCCATCCCCGCAACAGCGGTACCCCGGCGGCGCCGAGTCAGGCCATCAGCCAGCTCTACAAGTTATCCCAGAAGAAGTTCGACCAGAATCTGGTCAAGTTGCTGGTCAAGGTGCTGGGGGTCTATCCGCCAGGATCACTGGTGAAACTCTCGGACGAGAGCATCGCGCTGGTGCTCTCCACCGAGCCCACCATGCCCCTCAAACCGAAGATCCTGCCCTATATCAAGGCGCAGCGGCCGGAAGCGGTCGCCATGATCGATCTGCGGGAAGATGAACGCACCATCACCGCGTTTATCAAACAGGACGAACTGGATGAGGGACAACGGCAGTTCTTCAATCTGACCCGCCGCTTCTGCTACTACTTTGCCTTCTGAGTTATCCCCAGAAGCTGGGGATAACTCATTGGACAAACCGGAATAATTGCTCGAATCCCTATCCCAAGGTTGCCATCTGACCATGTATAAAAAACGCCCAGCCATGGGGCTGGGCGGAGCATGCCACCTCCGTGTAGCGTATCCAGCGGATACTTCCATGCTCTACCCATCAATATCAACCCGTGGCCGCTTACACAAATATCAATTTAACATGCTGATTTAATATGGTTTTATCCACCTGTTCTGGCAAACTGGCGGCCCGTTGCAGCCCTTTTGGCCAACAGAACAAGATCTTGATCACACTTATTCACGGGCTGGTTATTTTTTCACCCGACTTATGAGGAACGTTTTTTATGCAGTTGGTCCTCTCCTTGCTGCAACAGATGAGCGTCAGCCTGGTGATCGCCTATCTCTTCTCCAAAAGTCCGCTGCTGCGCCCGCTTGCCAACTATTCGGTGAGACTACCTCACAAGATACTGATATACATCATCTTTTCCAGCTTTTGCATCCTCGGCACCTATGTCGGCCTCGATATCGACGATGCCATCGCCAACACCCGGGCGGTCGGCGCCGTGTTGGGGGGGCTGTTGGGGGGCCCGCTGGTGGGATTTCTGGTGGGATTGACCGGTGGTCTGCACCGCTACACGCTGGGGGGATTTACCGATCTCGCCTGCGCCATCTCCACCACCTGCGAAGGCTTGCTCGGCGGAGTGGTGCACTGGCGGCTGATGCGCGCGGGGCGAACGGATGCCCTGTTTCAACCTCGGATCGCCTTCTTTACCACCCTCTATGCCGAGATCATGCAGATGCTGATCATCCTGCTGGTGGCCACCCCGTTCGACAAATCCCTGCTGCTGGTGCGCACCATCGCCACCCCGATGATTTTGGCCAACTCCTGCGGCGCTGCGCTCTTTATCAGCATGATCCGCGACCAGCAGCAGATGTATGAAAAGTTCTCACGGGTCTTCTCCGCCAAGGCGCTCAACATCGCCAACCGCACCGTAGGGATCATGAGTCAGGGCTTTACGCCAGAGGCGAGCAGCAAGATTGCCCGCATCATTCAGGAAGAGACCGGCGTAGGGGCCGTTGCCATCACGGACACCGAGAAAATCCTCGCTTTTATCGGCACCGGGGAAGATCACCACCTGCCGGGCACCCCCATTGCGTCGGCCATCACCATGAAGGCCATCGCCCGCAACAAGGTGCTGTTTGCCGATGGCAACAGCCAGCCCTATCGCTGCAGCCTCTCACCCGCTTGCCAGCTGGGCTCAGTGCTGGTGATCCCGCTGCAGGGAGACAAGGGGGTGATCGGCACCATCAAGCTCTACGAGCCGAAGAAGCGGCTGTTTCTCAAGATCAACCACACCCTGGGGGAAGGGATTGCCAACCTGCTGTCACAGCAGTTGCTGGCCGGTCGGCTGGAGCAGCATCAGCGGCTGCTGGTGCAATCCGAACTCAAGCTGATCCAGGCGCAGATCAACCCCCACTTCCTGTTCAACACCCTCAACACCATCAGTGCCATCACCCGGCGCGATCCGGACAAGGCGCGGGGTCTGCTGCTGCACCTCTCCCTGTTCTTTCGCAAGAATCTCAAGCGCCAGAGCGGCCTTGCCACCCTGCAGGAGGAGCAGGAGCACTGCCAATCCTATCTGGAGATCGAACTGGCCCGTTTTGGCGACAGATTGACGGTGATCAACGAGATCCCGCCCCATCTGGCCACACTGCGGCTGCCCAGTTTCACCCTGCAACCGCTGATCGAGAATGCCATCAAGCACGGCATCTCGACCCTGCTGGAGCAGGGGCGCATTCGCCTCTGGACCGAGGAACAGCCCGCCAGCGTCACCATCCATGTGGAAGATAATGCCGGCACCTGGCAAGCGCGCCCCGCTGGCGACGGTCTTGGCATGACCATCGTTGACCGGCGACTCAAGAGTGCCTTTGGCGAACGCTACGGCGTGACTATTGCGTGCGAGCCGGAGCAGTGGACCCGGGTTTCGTTCACCATCCCCAAGGAGCAACCATGATCCGCACCCTGATTGTCGATGACGAACTCTACGCCCGTGAGGAGCTGAAACAGCACCTGGCCTGCGATCCCGCCATCGAGATAGTGGGGGAAGCGGCCAACGCCATCGAGGCGCTGCCGCTTATTCAACGGCTCAAGCCCGACGTGGTGTTTCTCGATATCCAGATGCCCAAGCTGAGCGGTATGGAACTGGTGGCCATGCTCGACCCCCTGCCCCGCATCGTCTTTGTCACCGCCTTTGACGAGTACGCCATCCAGGCCTTCGAAGAGAACGCCTTCGACTACCTGCTCAAACCGGTGGAGCCCGCGCGCCTCGCCAAGACGCTGGCTCGCCTCAAGCAGGATATCTCCCCACAGCCCATCGAGCGGCTCGCCCCCACCATCGAACACATTCCGGGCTATCTGCACAATCGGGTCAGGTTGCTGCCCATCACGCAGGTGGAGTATGCCTTCTCCGATCTCGGTGGCGTCCATGTGGCCTGTCAGGGCGAGCTGTTCCACACCCAGCTCACCCTCAAATCTCTAGAGGAGAAGAGCCCGCTGCTGCGCTGCCACCGCCAGTATCTGGTATCCCCCAACGCCATCTTCGAGATCCGGCTGCTGGATAACCAACTGGCGGAGATCGTCACCCCGAGCGGTGCTCGGGTGCCAGTCAGCCGCCGCTATCTCAAGGAACTGAAGGATCAACTGGGACTGGACTAAGCCAAGAGTGTGCGCCTGATCACAGCCGCCGACCGCTCGGCGCGCCAAAACGCCGCTCGGGTGGTTTCACCTGCCAGACAGGCGCAACCGTTTTAGACTCGCTCTGCACACTAAAAAATAACAATGCAGGAGCGTAACAATGATCTGGTTCTTCCTCTGTGTCGGCTTGCTTGTGGCCGGCTACTTCATATATGGCAAGTTCATCGAACGGATATTTGGCCCAAAACCCGAGCTGAAAACCCCCGCCATTACCATGGCTGACGGGGTGGACTATGTCCCCATGTCGGACAAAAAAGTCTATCTGGTGCAGCTGCTCAACATCGCAGGCGTCGGCCCCATCTTCGGCCCGATCCTCGGTGCCCTCTACGGTCCGGTCGCCATGCTCTGGATCGTCTTTGGCTGCATCTTCGCCGGTGCGGTACACGACTACTTCTCCGGCATGCTGTCGGTGCGCGCCAAGGGCGCCTCGGTGCCGACCGTGGTCGGTGAGCATCTGGGCACCGCCGCCAAGCACTTCATGAACCTGTTTGCCGTGGTGCTACTGATGCTGGTGGGCGTGGTGTTCGTGCTGAGCCCGGCAGGGCTGCTCGCCAACCTCACCTCCACCGATCTGGTCTACTGGATCGTGGCGATCTTTGCCTACTACATCCTCGCGACCATAGTCCCCATCGACAAGATCATTGGCCGCTTCTACCCCATCTTCGGCGCCCTGCTGGTGTTCATGTCGGTCGGCCTCATCATCGGTCTGATCGCCTCCGGCAAAGGCTTCTACAACACCGGGATGGACTTCTCCAACCTGCACCCGACCGAGCTGCCGCTGTGGCCGCTGCTGTTCATCACCATCGCCTGTGGCGCGGTATCGGGCTTCCACGCCACCCAGTCACCACTGATGGCGCGCTGCATGCAAAACGAGAAATCCGGCCGCTTCATTTTCTACGGTGCAATGATCGGTGAAGGGATCATCGCCCTGATCTGGTGCACCCTGGGTCTCTCCTTCTACGACAGCACCGAAGCGCTCAACGCCACCATGGCCAACGGCGGCCCGGCCGCCGTGGTACACGAAGTCTCCACCAGCCTGCTCGGCACCGTGGGCGGCATTCTGGCCATCCTCGGCGTGGTGATCCTGCCCATCACCTCCGGTGACACCGCGTTTCGCAGTGCGCGCCTGATCGTGGCGGACTTCCTGAAGATGACCCAGAAGCCATTGATGAAGCGTCTACTGATCGCCATCCCCATGTTCATCCTTGGTTTTATCATCTCCAAGGCCGAGTTCGGGGTGATCTGGCGCTACTTCGGCTGGGCCAACCAGACAACCGCCGTCATCATGCTGTGGGCCGCTGCCGCCTTCCTCATCAAAGAGGGCAAGCTGCACTGGGTCTGCACCCTGCCCGCCATGTTCATGACCGCCGTGGTGTTCACCTATCTGGCCAACGCCCCCATCGGGTTCGGGCTGGAGATGGGGATCTCCACCATCATCGGTCTGGCAGCCACCGCAGTGATTACCGTTGCCTTCCTGGTGAAATTCCGCCAACCGCTGGTCAGCCGTGCCAGTGAAGGGTAATACGGCAAAAAATGCTGCAAAAAACAGCATAAAAAGGCGCCTTATGGCGCCTTTTTAAATGACAAATAAAGTAATAACAAAACTCTGTGATGGCTTCAGCTTCAATACAGCGAAAGCGCTTAAGATTCCGTGCGAAATAACGATAAATATGTGATTCTTAATTGCTTTAGTGCTTGTTGGAACCCATGATTAAGCTGCGCGTCATGCCAGTGGAGGTTATAAATGGCCCTTGATTATTTTGCTCTTGGCCTGCTCGTCTTTGTCGGGCTGGTCATTTTTTATGGAATCATCGTGATCCACGATATTCCCTACGATATTGCCAAACACCGGAATCACCCTCATCAGGATGCTATTCATGTCGCGGGTTGGGTCAGCCTGTTTACCCTGCATGTGTTGTGGCCCTTCCTCTGGATCTGGGCAACCCTCTATCGGCCGGATCGCGGCTGGGGCTTTAGCCAGCGGTTGGAAAAAGATGAAGACGATCTGGCCGCTCTCAAGCAGGAGCTGGCCGATCTGAAGAGCCGTATCAACACTATCGAACAGAGTGAGCAACAGGGATAAACCATGGACCTGCTACTGATCCTGACTTATACGGCACTGTGTGTGGCCGTATTCAAAATCTTCCGTATCCCGCTCAACAAGTGGACGGTTCCCACTGCCGCACTGGGTGGCATCATCATCATCGGCGCCCTGATCATACTGATGAACTACAACCATCCCTACTCGGAGATGGCGCGCAATTACTACATATCCACCCCGATTGTGCCGCTGGTCAAGGGCCGGGTCGTTGAAGTCCCGGTGAAGCCCAACCAGCTGGTGAAAAAAGGGGATGTGCTGTTTCGCCTTGATGATGAGCCGTTCCGCCTGAAGGCAGACAGCCTCGCCGCACGGGTCGAATCCAACCGCGAACACCTCAAATCCATCGAAGCGCGGCTGCGCTCCGCCAAGCTGGATCGGGATCGCGCCAAAGAGCTGATGCAACGTGGTGTCGGCAAACAGCGTGATCTGGATGTCAGCCAGGCCAACGTAGACGATATCGTGGCCCAGATTGACCAGCAGAAAGCCACCCTGAACGATCTGCAAGCTCAGCTGCTGGAAGCCAAGTATCAGCTGGCCCAAACCGTGGTCTATGCCCCGAGCGATGGCCATGTAGTGCAGCTGGCCCTGCGCCCCGGCATGATCGCCACCCCCTTCATGTACCGCCCGGTGATGACCTTCATCCACAAGGATGAGACCGCCTATGTCGGCTGGTTCTGGCAAAACAGCATGCAGCGTCTGGCGATTGGCGACGAGGCCGAAGTGGTGATCGATGGCATCCCCGGCAAGATCTTCAAGGGCAAGGTGACTGCAGTGATCCCGGCCATTGCCGCCGGTAACGTGCAAGCCAACGCCGGTCTGCTGGATCAGACTACTGCGGTGCGTCCGGGCCGTCTGCCTGTGATCATCTCCATCACTGACCCCGAGTGGCCCAAGTATCAGGTGATCGCCGGTGCCAGTGGTCAGGCTGCTATCTATACCCACTACTTCCACCATGTCTCCATCATGCGGAAAGTGTTGCTGCGCATGGCAAGCTGGATGAACTACATCTTCCCGTTCCATTAATCAGCACCCTACCTCCCAGCGGGCCGGCATCATGCCGGCCCGCTGTTTTTGTGGCGGCAAGATCCCTATAATGGCGCCACACCATGCCCAAACGCCACACCCTCATGTTCGTTCTCAGACCCTATCAAACCGACGCAGTCAACGCCGTGATCAGCCACTTTCGCAAACACCCGGACCCTGCCGTGGTGGTGCTGCCCACCGGTGCGGGCAAGAGTCTGGTGATCGCCGAACTGGCCCGCAAGGCACGCGGTCGGGTGCTGGTGCTGGCCCACGTCAAGGAGCTGGTGGAGCAGAACCACGCCAAATACGAGGCGTGGGGGCTCAAGGCCGACATCTTCGCCGCAGGGCTGGATCGCAAGGAGGCGAGCGCTCAGGTGGTGTTCGGCTCGGTGCAATCGGTCGCCCGCAATCTGGCGGCCTTCGACGGCGCCGTCTCGCTGCTGATCATCGACGAGTGCCACCGGGTCTCGCTCGATGACGACAGCCAGTACCATCAGGTGATCGAGCATCTCAAGGCAGCCAATCCCGCCCTCAAGATCCTAGGTCTCACCGCCACCCCCTATCGGCTCGGGCTGGGCTGGATCTACCGACGCCACTACCACGGCATGGTCAAGAGCCACGGCGAGCGGCTGTTTGGCGACTGCGTGTTCGAGCTGCCCCTGCGCTTCATGGTGAAAAACGGCTACCTGACGCCGCCGCGCATGGTGGATGCCCCCATCGTCCACTACGACTTCAGCAAGCTGGTGGCTCGGGAGAACGGCCTGTTCAGCGAGGCGGATCTTAACGGCGAGCTCAAGCGCCAGCAGCGGGTTACCCCTCATATCCTGAGTCAGGTGCTGGAGTATGCCGCCGACCGGCAGGGGGTGATGATCTTCGCCGCCACCGTCGAGCACGCCCGGGAAATTCAGGGGCTGCTGCAGGCCCAATCCCAGAGTGCAGCCCTCGTCACCGGCGAGACCCCGGGGCCGGAGCGCGACGCCCTTATCAGCGCCTTCAAGGCACAGGAGATCAAGTTTCTGGTCAACGTGGCGGTGCTCACCACCGGCTTCGATGCCCCCCATGTCGATCTCATCGTGATGCTACGCCCCACCGAGTCGGTGTCGCTCTATCAGCAGATCGTCGGTCGGGGCCTGCGCCTCTCGCCGGGCAAAGAGGATTGTCTGGTGCTCGACTATGCGGGCAACAACTTCAACCTGTTCGCCCCCGAAGTGGGGGAACCCCGCCCCCACGCAGGCACCGAGCCGGTGCAGGTTCCCTGCCCCGCCTGCGGCTTTGCCAACACCTTCTGGGGCAAGACCGACGAGGATGGCAAGGTGATCGAGCACTACGGTCGCCGCTGTCAGGGGCTGTTTGAAGATGACGAGGGCAATCGCGAGGAGTGCGACTACCGCTTTCGGGCCAAGATCTGCCCCGGCTGCGGCGCAGAGAACGATATTGCCGCCCGCCGCTGCCAGAGCTGCGATCAGCTGCTGGTGGATCCGGACGACAAGCTTAAAGAGGCGCTCAATCTCAAGGATTGCATGGTCATTCGCTGCGCAGGGCTAACCCTCACCGCAGGGCGCGGCAAACAGGGGGAGCGGCTGGAGGTGACCTACCACGATGAGGATGGTCTGACCCTCAGCGAGTACTTCGGATTTCACTCCGAGGGCGCGCGGCGCTTGTTTCAACAGCACTTTGTGCGTCATCATTGGCCCGCCCCGGGTCTGGAGCCCGAATTTGCCACCCTGGCGAGCGTGCTGGCGGCAGAAAGCCAGTTTCGCCATCCCGATTTCGTCATCGCCCGCAAATCGGGTCGTTTTTGGCAGATAAAAGAGAAGATTTTTGATTATGAGGGTCGCTATCGCACCGCCAACTCGCTGGCGTGATGGCCAGTGGCGACCGGCATAAATCGTATGAATTGCTTTGCCACGGCCGATCCTGCATCGGCGGGTGAAACAAGGTTGAATTATCAGGGCCGGCACCACTGCCGGGTCCCTTCGTCACGTTAGAGGATGTTATGCAGCGGCTGTTGATTGGTTTTTGTGCTCTCTTTTCTCTGGCGGCTCAGGCCGCCCCGCTGACGCCCCCTCAGGGTGGCCAGTACGCCATCATAGTGCAGGGCAATAACGGCGTGGAGTTCGCCCGCCATGCCGATCAGATGATCGCCCCCGCCTCCACCATGAAGGTGCTCACCGCCCTGGCAGCCCGCCTTGAGCTGGGTGCCGACTTCCGCTTTGCCACCGACATTCAGGCTCAGCCGGGCGCCAAACAGGGTGACACCATCAACGGCGATATCTGGATCAACTTCGTCGGTGACCCCACCCTCTCCCGCATGGATCTGCTGGCCCTGTTCAAACAGCTCGGCGTCAGCAGCATCAAGGGCAATGTCTACGTCAACACCGGCGCCTACAACGGCTACGAGCGCGGTAACGGCTGGTCGTGGGGGGATCAGACCCTCTGCTTCGCCGCTCCTGTCTCCTCGGTCATCATCGACAAGAACTGCGCCTACGGCACCATCACTGCCACCCAGATTGGCAAACCGGCGGTGGGCAATGTAGCTACCGGCGTGCCCATCGGCATCGGTGCCGACAACGTGGAGGTGATGAGCTATGGCGACATGGCGCGCCAGTTCTGCGCACTGGAAGTGGACATGGCCAAGGGCAACTTCTACGAGCTCAAGGGCTGCATCACCCCGAACAAGGAGCCGCAGGGTCTGCGTTTCGCCATTCACGATGTGGAGGCTTGGGGCTGGGACAACATCCGCTGGGCGATGAACCGTGCCGGTATCAAGCATGATGGCCTGCTGCGGGTCACCCACAAGGCCCCTGAAGGGGCTGAGACCCTCGGCACTCACTACTCGGTCTCCCTGCCGGTGATGCTCGCCAAGATGCTGAAGAAATCGGATAACCTCTACGCCGACACCTTCCTCAAAACCGTGGGCCGTCACTACTACAACAAGCCGGGCAGCTATCGCAGCGGCACCATGGCGGTGCGCGCCATCCTGACCAAGAACGGCATCGATCTGGGCAACGCCACTCTGGCAGACGGCTCCGGTCTCTCCGCTCACAATCTCATCAGCGCCCGTCAGATGATGTCAGTGCTGAACTTCATCCAGAAAAATGATGCCGAACTTGGCCTGATCAAGCTGCTGCCAAGCTCTCAGGTGGATGGCACCCTGGCGTGGCGCCGCAGCGTCACCGCCCCCATGATGAAGAACAAGGTGCACGCCAAGACAGGGACCATCACCGGCACCTCCAATCTGGTGGGCTTTATCGACACGGCAGGCGGCCAGCGCAAGGCGTTCGTGATGTTCCAGCGCGGCCTGTCCCAAGATCCGGCCACCCATGAGCGCTACCGTGCCAGCAAGGCACCCTGGCCCTGGACCGTATTCGAGAAGGGCGTGCTGGAGAGCATCTACCAGCAGCAACCGATCCAGATCGCCGAGCAGCAGTGATGCCGTAATAGGCCCACTCGAATCACGGTATCGATAATTTCGGCTTCAAGTCGCCACGAGGCAGGGCTATGCTGTTGCCTGCCTCATATCAACGGCCATAGCAAAACGGCTTAAAGAACGGAGAGAAAATATGTTTGCAGTGATTTTTGGTCGCCCGGGTTGCCCCTACTGTGTCCGTGCCGTACAGATCGCCGAGCAGCTGACCGAGCAGCGCGATGACTTCAAATTCCGCTACGTGGATATCCATGCCGAAGGGATCACCAAAGAAGATCTGGCCAAGAGCGCCGGCAAGCCGGTCAATACCGTGCCGCAGATCTTCCTGGACGAGCAGCACATCGGTGGCTGCACCGATTTCGAAGCTTACGCCAAAGAGAATCTGGGTCTCTACCAGTAATACCTGCGGGTCAGCCCGAGCGGGTTAACCGCCAGAGCGTAAAAAAAATCCGGCGCCATCAGGCGCCGGATTTTTTTATGGGCAACACGCGCACATCATCCCCGATCAGGGGGTCACCGACTGGGCGGCAAAGCGCGCAATGATGGGGTTGTGATCCGAGGAATCGGTCGCTGGTGAGCTCACCTCGACCAAGTCCAGATTGCGGTAGTAGAGGTGATCCAGCGGACGACCAAACGCAGTGCGGCGCAGATCAGGCACCGGCACGGCCTCTTGCAGGCCCAGCTCGTCCACCAGTTTATTCAGCCAGAACTGGCGCTTGTCGCTCCAGGTATTGAAGTCACCGGCCAGAATAACCGGCCCCTGATGGCGGCGTACCAAGGCAGTCAGATCGTTGAGCTGCTCGCGGAAGGTGGCCATCCCCAGTTCGAAGTTGACCGCATGGAGGTTGATCACCAGTACGCCGTCAGGGTCGCCCTGCAGCGGATAGAGGCTCACCAGCCCGGATTTGGGGATGCGCAGTAAGGGCTCGGGGGAGCGCACGCCACAGACGAATGCCTGCGGGGTCTTGGCCACCGTCATCACCCCGAACGAGACGCCGCCCTGGGTGAAGGCTTGCAGCTGCTGCCACTGGAAATCACCGGCGCGTAGCCAGTCGAGCATCTCGGGGCGGGTGGCCGACTCTTGCAGCAACACCAGATCCTGCCCCTTGGCATAACTGTCCATCCCTTCGCGCCAGTTCTTGCGCTGACCCTTGTAGAGATTCCATACCGTCACCCCGAATTCGCGGGGCAGCGCCGTGGTCGCCAACGCTACCAGCGGCGGACGCTGGCAGTCGAGTCCCGGCACAATCCCTTGAGCAGTGACCAGATGGTTCTGATCCGGCACCTCAAAACAACCTACCAACCCCAGGGTCAGCAGGGAGGTGCCAAGAATGCGATAACTATTTTTCATTGGCTAACAACCGCCCGCCTTTGCTTTTTGTTGCGACCATCACAAACGTCATCCACGCCGACTAAGCTGATAGTCCCTGTTCCACCCAACCAGAAGGAGCCTGTCAATGGCGAGAGAACTTCGGTACTGCGTGACGTTTTATGATCAACAAGGAAATTGTCATCAAGTGGAGCTGGCCACCGTCTATCAGATAAGACGGGACCCTCAATGCGATCTCTGCCTGTTTGACACCCTGCAATATGTGGGCTCGGAAGAGATGCTGGAACGCATGATACGGCAAAAAACCGGGCTTGAGCAGGAAATATCCATCATCAATGCCCGGCTGATTTGATCAGACGCTGACCGGAACCGGGCGGGATTTACCGTTGTCGTCGATGGCGACATAGGTAAAGACCCCCTCGGTCACGCAGTAACGCTGGGCATCGTTTTCCCGCAGTACCGGCTTGACCCACACCTCCAGCTTGAGCTTCATGGAGCTGCGGCCGATCTTCATGCAGCGACCGTAGCAGCAGACCACATCGCCCACCTTGACCGGACTGTGAAAGGTCATGCCTTCGACGGATACGGTACAAATACGTCCTTTTGCCAGCTCCTTGGCCATAATGCCCCCACCTATATCCATCTGGGACATGATCCAGCCACCAAAGATGTCGCCATTGGGGTTGGTATCGGCTGGCATTGCCAGGGTTCTCAGCAACAACTCCCCATCGGGGTGACGTTTTGTATCTACCATCATTACCGCCTCTCTCTCATGGATGGCGGCATGATAGGGGGCGATCACCCCCTTGGCAAACCTCAATTGCCCGAGGCGGCGAGCTCGGCAAACCAGTGGGCCGGATCGGGCCAGCGATAGTTGAATCCCATCTGCTGGCAAATCAGCTGACCGTCGATGGGCTGAAATTCACCGGCAGGCTCGATAAAGACCGGCACAGGCAGCCCCTGCTGGCGCGCCGCAAAGGGGTAGAACTGCTCGCGGCGCGGATGTACCGGTGCGCTCAGGTTGAAAACATTCCCGTCCTTGCCCCGCTCCAGCAGCAGCATGCAAGCCGCCACCACATCGTCCAGATGAACCAGATTGACCGACTGGGCGCCGCCATCGAGAGTCTTGCCCGCGAGGAAACGGCCGGGATGGCGATCCGGGCCATAAAGGCCGGAGGGGCGCACTATCATCACCACCTCGAAACCGGCCGCCAGCACCGCTTGCTCCGCCGCTAGCATCCGCTCGCCACGGGCATGGCGGGGTTGGGGTTCTTCCCCCTCCTGCTGCCCTGCCCCCCACACTGAGGTGGCGCTGACAAACAGCACCCGCCGGGTGCCACTCGCTTTGGCCAATGCGCAGGCCTTTGCCACCGCTTGCGGATAGTCATCGGTCTTGCTGGGCGGTACGCAGATAACCAACGATTCGCAGGGGATGGGCCACGGCGCTTTTTGATCAGCGATGGGCATCTCGGCAGAGCCCATGTTGGCAGAGATGGTCAGCGGATTGGCGTTGATCCCCTCCCCCCGCAGACGTGCCGCCTTCTCGGCGCTGCTGACCGTCACCGCTACCGGCTTGCCTGCCGCCAGCAGGGCCCGCGCCAGCGGCAGCCCGAGCCAACCCGCCCCCAGAATGCCGATCGTCCCGGCGAAATGTTGCTCTGTCATCGTCCCTTCTCCTGCTTGACGCTATTTGCCCCGCAGCTTACCTGCCTTGGTAGGAAAAGGAAGTCTTGGCCAACTCTCCTACAGCCTACAGATAGACAAATACCGCCAAGATGGCGGCATTTGTCTATCAGGTTCTGTGTCAGCTTCGTCAGCTTCTTATAAAGCCTTTTCTATAGCCCTTTCACCTTGCACGCTTGCTCTGAGCATCAGTAAAAAGGTAGCCACCAGAATCTCTGCTGATGGTTATGAATTCATCTTCATGTTCCCCGTCAAAAAAGGTGCATTCATACGAGGCGGATCGTTCTGCTTCAATTCTTATGCCCGTTACAGTTGCTGGGACTGCACTTCCAATGCTCATCGCAGCAAGTTCTTCCACTCTGGAAATATCAGACTCTAGCTCAGGAAGAATCGCCTCTGCATTACGCAAACAAGCTAAGGAAGGTGCGAACAAGTCCCTGATATGAGATCATGTTTGTCATCTGGAGCCATGAAAAAGGGTTCATCATGAGTCAT
>NZ_JAPDBM010000038.1:0-49086 GCF_027705265.1 Aeromonas sp. QDB11
GACTCATGATGAACCCTTTTTCATGGCTCCAGATGACAAACATGATCTCATATCAGGGACTTGTTCGCACCTTCCTTGGCTCTATACGCTGTTTAAGAGGTATTTTTTCGTACCCTTCAGCATAAGTATCTCGAAATGTTTTTAAATGAAAATTTAAAAAATCTGCAGGTAAACCAACAAGGTTGTCAACAACCTTCAATATCGTGTCTGCAGTTTTGCACATGGTTGAAATAGGTGCTGAAACAGCATCAACAATATCGCCTTTAAGTACAAGACCATCAGTTGTAATACTTATCTCTTTTTCACCCATTGAGTTTACCATCCTTGAACTAAGTCTTTTATAAATTATTGTCTGTTGGGCTTCATGGGTATCAGCACCGACAAGTAAATAAGGTGTATCGCCAAGTTAATCAAGCCAACGCTACCGCGCGACCATGATACCGATTGAGGCCGTTTGTGGAAGGGCTGAGGGGCGATAATCTGTGCCGGATCAATAAATTAAGGCGCTCAAAGTGCTGAAACGACAAGGCCCCCGATGTCGGGGGCCTTGTGATAGCGCCATCACTGGTGAGGCTGAGCAGGGCAATGTCGGTCAGGGCAAGTCCAGGGTAAAGCGGGCGCCACCGAGGGGGGATTCATCGACCCGGATCTGGCCGCCGTAGCTGTGGACGATCTCGGTGACCACCGCCAGACCTATGCCCTGACCCGGCGAGCTGTCGGCGCGAACGCCACGCTGGAAGATCTGCTCCGATTTGGCCGGGTCGATACCCGGGCCATCATCTTCCACTTCGATGCGCAGCCGTTCGAGATGGCGGCGCACCGTCACCTTCACTTCGCTGATGGCAAACTTGCAGGCGTTGTCGAGCAGGTTGCCCATCAGCTCCATCAGGTCGCCCTGTTCGCCGTGAAAGAGGGCGTCATCATCGAACTTGAAATGGGTTTGCAGCTTCTTGTGGCGATAAACCTTGGTCAGGCTGGCCAGCAGTTTTTCAATCAGCGGCACCGGCTCGGTGCCCTTGCTGGCAAGGCGCTGGCGGCCGGTAACGGCGCGTCTGAGCTGATACTGGATCATCTGATCCATGGTGAGGATCTGCTCGTTGATGTTGTCGTGGATCTCCCGCCCCAGTTGCACTTCGCGGGTGGTGATCTGGATCAGCGCCAGCCGGGTTTTCAGGCTGTGGGCGAGATCGTTGAGGGCGTGCTGGTAGCGCTGGGTTTGCTGGCGTTCGTTTTCCAGCAGCTGGTTGACCGAGTCGGTCAGCGGGGCCAGTTCCCGTTCGAATTCGTTTGACAGCGCATCGCGCTTGCCAGCCCGGATATCGTCGATCTGGCGGGCGATGGTGCGCAGAGAGCTGAGGCTCCAGAAGGTGGTGAGCAGCAGCAGTCCGGCCAGCAGCAGGTAGGCGAGTAGCGCCTGACGGGCGGTCTGGTAGAGGTAGGTGCGCGACTCTTCGTGATAGCGTTTGGCCGAGTCGATCATCACTACGTAGTAGGCGGTGGTGCCACTGCCAGGATTGCGGATAAAACGCAGGCTGTAGACGTAGTAGCTCTCGCCGTTCTTGATGGTGTGTTTCTTGAAGAAGTAGTCGAGATCCATCCCCCCCAGATACTTCATCAGATCGCCGCAGATGGTCTGTTTGGCCTTGATCACCTCCGGCATATGGAGGCTCGACCAGACCAGCTCGCCATCGGCGCGGCAGATCAGGGTGTCGAGGTTGCTGTCACTGGCATCGCGGGACATCCGCCCCAGTTCGACAGTGGGGCCCTTGTCGTCCGGCTCGGTGGAGGAGAACAGCTTGGCCAGATTCTCCTGCATCCGGGCACTGGCCTTCTGGGTCTGCTCCTCGATATGGCCGAGGTAGAGGGCGTAGACGGCAAACCCCATGATCAGCGCGATGACCAGCAGCGAGCTGAGCAGCAGTTTGATGTGCAGGGAGCTGCGGATCATCTTGATGGGGCGCGGCAGATGAAACTGCATCAGTTACACGACAGGTTGAAGATGTAGCCCTGGCGCCGGATGGTGGAGATGGGTTGAATCGTCCCTTCCGGATCCAGCTTCTTGCGCAGGCGGCTCACCATCACCTCGATAGTGTTGGGGTCCCCTTCGCCGTCGCCGTAGAGCTGGTCGAGCAGTTGTTGCTTGGAGACCACCTGACGGGCGTTGCGCATCAGGTACTCCAGAATGAGGTATTCAAAGCTGGTGAGCACTGCCACTTCACCGGCGATGGTCAGCTCCTTGCGGGAGAGATCCAGCTCGTAATCACCGGCCTTCACCTTGGGCGAGATAAAACCGGCACTGCGACGCACCAGCGCATTGAGGCGGGCCAGCAGCTCATCTTTCTGGAACGGTTTGACCAGATAGTCATCAGCACCGGCTTCCAGTCCTTCGACCTTGTCCTGCCAGTTGCCACGGGCGGTCAGCACAATGATGGGGAAGGGGATCTGCCGTTCACGCAGTCGCCGGATCAGTTGCAGGCCATCCATATCGGGCAGACCGAGGTCGATGATCGCCACATCAATGGGGTAGTCAACGGCATAGTGCAGAGCAATCTCGGCCTTGTCGGTGCTGTAGACCTGATTGTCGGCTTCGGTCAGCAGGGAGGAGAGGTGGTGATTGAGCAGCTTGTCGTCTTCGACCAACAGAATTTTCATGATGTGAACGGTCATAGGGATCCAGGCTGTCAATTAGAAAGTGAATGTCGCTTCGAGTCAATTCGAATCCTATCTTGCCACTCCTGTATCGGGACTGAATCAGGGGGCTTCAGAGTTTGCGGCAACTGGTCGTTTATCCATTGTCCGTTGTTGTCGATGGCGCTTTGGTCAGTTCAATGCTGATCGCCATGCTGCGAAAGGTTTGACGAAATGAGAAAGGTAGCCGGAACGTGGCTGGCGCGGCTGAAGGGTCGGGAGCGCAGCGACTTCCTCTATATTGTCTGGCTCTGCTGGGGAGCAGCTCTGCTGCTCTATGTGCTGGGGTCACCCTGTTTTCTGTGGCCAGTGGCGCCGATGCCGCTGGTTCTGCTTGTCTGGTTGATGGAGAGAGTCGGGATGTTTGGAAAAAAACGTGATGGGGCGGCCAGTGTGTCAGCCGGGGCAACGGTCATTGCTGCCGGTGCCCGCTTCAAGGGCGAGTTGCAGGTCGAGGGGGATCTGGAGGTGCGCGGTCACGTCAATGGCACCATCCAGCTCACCGGCGGTGTGCTGCGCATCATGCAGGGCGGCACTGTCGAGGGTGACGTGAGTGCGCCCCACGTGATCATCAATGGTCTGCTTGAAGGCACCTGCACCTCCGCCGAGGTGGAGATCCTGGAGAGCGGCAAGATGCAGGGGATCTTCAAGGGGGGCAGCCTCTCCATCTGCAAGGGCGGCAACTTTGTCGGTCAGTCCCAGCCCACCGTGGCCGGCAAGGCCGATCCCGTGTTGCAAGCCTTGTCTGAAAACCGATCGCCCGAGAGCAAGCAGCCAGAGAACAAGAACAATGTGAAGAAGCTGCCGCACGAGCCGAAAGGCAAGGCGACCGAGGAGCTGGCCAAGCAGGCGTGATGCCGTTTGCCAGCCGTGCAGATGACGGTTGTTCAGGGAAACAGAGAGGGGGCCACGATGGCCCCCTCTGCGTTTCCCCGTTACCCGTTAGCTGCGGCGCGGCGGCAGCATATTGGTGAGGGTGTTGTCTTTGAGAATATGGTGGTGATAGAGGGCCGCCACCGTGTGCAGGCCGATCAGCGCGTAACCGATATTACCCAGCGTCTCGTGCACCTCCTTGATCAGTCCCTTGAGGTCCGGACTTGGGGAGATCAGGGCTGGCAGCTCAAGCCCGAAGAAGGGAATGGGCTTGCCCGCGGCGCTCAGCAGCAGCCAGCCAAACAGCGGGGTGAGCATCAAAAAGCCGTAGAGGGCGAGGTGGGCCAGTTTTGCCAGTTTGTGCATGACCGGGGAAAGCTCGGGCACGATACGGGGTGTCGGGCTCATCCAGCGCAGCGCCAGTCTGACAAATACCAGAGCGAAGATGAGCAGCCCCAGCATAAAGTGCCACTCCTTCATCAGATCCCGGCCAGGGTCGCCCTTGGGAAAGATATCGCGAAATTCGATCAGGGCGTAGACGGCGATCATGGCCCACAGGGTCAGCCAGTGCAGCCCGATGTTCAGGGTGCCGTAACGTTGTTCACTGTTCATCAGCATAGGTTTGTTCCTTCAGATTGGTTGTCACATCCGTGTGGCATTCCCGCTGAACAGCATATCGAAGCGAGGCCGGATCCCTTGGCGGCAACTGCCGTGCTGCTACCACTTGCCAGTGGCCAGCAGCCTGAAACGGGCGGCAGTCGGAGAGAAAAATCCCTCTACTCTCTGCATGGTATCACTGGCAACCGGGTGGATAGTCTGATCAATGCCACACAATTCACAGGCTTATTAAGCACCTTGTGACGTGAAGGCAGCGTGAAATAAAGGTGTGAAATTGCGTCAGTGGGGCCAATGACGGCTTCACGCCGGGGATCAGGCGGGCTCGATGGCCAGCACCATGCAATCCGGTTCGTTGATGCGAAAACGGACGTTGCAGTCAAACAGCCGTACCCCGTACTCCTTCTCATCCGGCTTGCCCTTCTTGTAGGCGGGGCGAGGATCTTGCGCCAGCACTTCGCTCACCAGCTGGCGCAGCTCGGGATGGGCCTTGAGCCAGGGTTGCAATTGCTGCTCGGCCTCGGCACTGAAACGCACCGCCAGCGGCGGGGTGGGGGCATCGGGGGCAAAGCCGCCACGGGCATCCGGCAGGCTGTCGGCATAGGGAATGTAGGGTTTGATATCGACGATGGGGGTGCCATCGAGCAGATCCACCGCCCCCAGCTCCAGCCACAGCTTGCCCCGTTCGCGACCGACCCCGTGCAGTTCGACCACCGAGAGGCCGAGCGGATTGGGGCGGAAGGTGGAGCGAGTGGCAAAGACGCCGACCCGCTCGTTGCCGCCAAGGCGCGGCGGGCGCACCGTCGGGTGCCAGCCCTGCGCCATGGTCTGGTGAAAGACGAAGCTGAGCCACAGATGGGAGAACTGCTCGATGCCGCGCAGCACATCCGGCTGATCGTAAGGGGGGAGCAGCTCGAGGCGGGCGCGAGCCGATTTGACCAGACCGGGCTGGCGGGGGATGGCGAACTTCTCCTTGTAGGGAGAGCGGATGATCCCGAGGGTGTTGATTTCAAACTTCATGGCGGATCCTGACTGAAAACCCCGGCAATTTAGCACAGGCAGCCCCAAAACGCAGGCTTGGCCTCACTACGCCCATTTCTGCTGCGCTGCCGTGATCCCTGTCCCATCCCGGCCAGTCGGGGGCTGTGCCCGCGCGCCAAGTTGCGTAGGGTGGAGGCAACGGGCGCATCAGGATGCAATGTGCGCATTCGCGCCGAAGGGAGGGAGAGGGATGAAACTGCTGATTATCGGTGGCACCGGCTTTTTGGGGCGCCATCTCACCGCGCTGGCGCTGGATTGGGGCCATGAAGTGACGCTGTTCAACCGTGGCCTGCACCAGCATCCGGACTGGCGCGATCTGCTGCAGCTCACCGGCGACAGGGACAAGAGCCTGAGCGCCCTGCAAGGGACCGGGTTGCAGTGGGATCTCGTCATCGACACCTGCTGCTATCGCCCCGAGCAGGCGGCGAGCCTCTCGGCAGCCTTATTCGGGCGCTGCGAGCGGCTGATCTTTATCTCCACCATCAGCGTCTATCGCGATTTCTCACTGCCCGGAATGGATGAGTCGGCGCCGCTGCATGCTATCCCCGCAGGCGAAATGCCCTCTGACTACGGTCCCCTCAAGGTATTGTGCGAGGCCGAGTATCACGCCCGCTGGGGCGATCGGCTCTGCATCCTGCGCCCGGGCGTGCTGTGCGGCTCCCATGATCCCACTGGTCGCATGGCGTGGTGGATTAAGCGGGTGCAGCAGGGCGGGCCCTGGTTGTTGCCGGGCAGTGGCGAGGATCGCTTGCAGTATCTCGATGTGCGCGACTGCGCCGAGTTTGTGCTGCGCGCAGCCGAGCAGCAGTTGTCGGGCATCTTCAACCTGCTCAAGCCCGGCATTACCCTCTGCGACTGGCTGGAGCGGCTGAGCGCCCGCTTGCTGCCAGTCAGCCCCATCCAGCCCGAGTGGCTGCCATGGCCGACCCTTATGGCGGCCGGTATCGAGCCCTGGCAGAGCTATCCCACCCTGCTGCCCTGCGCGCAGGCGGAGTTTGCCGGTTACGGCTTTATCAGTGCCGAGGCGGCCATCGTCAAGGGGTTGAACTTCCGGCCGCTGGAGGAGACCGCCGCCGATCTTGCCCACTGGCTGGTCATCGAGCCCATCGCTGGCGTGGCGGCGGATGCCATGACTCATGCCCGGGAGACCTCGCTGCGTCAGCAGTTGCTGGCACCCAGTCTGCAATAGGAAAGAGTGGCGGGATCATAGTGTTGCTGCCGAGAATGCAGCGGCGCGAACATAACGAGAGGGCATCCCGCGGGATGCCCTCTCTGTCTATCCATACCTGATGGCTGCCAAATACCGGTTGACGCGATTCCCTATCGCACCGCCCTTGCTCGCCGCGCTAGCGAATGGTGGCACCCGCGGCTACCAGCAAGTCGCGCAAAATGGCGCGATGGCAGCGGGACTCCTGCTCGCAGTAGCAGCCCACCGACAGATTGGTGGTGTGGGAGAGGGCGGCCAGCAGCGCCAGATCGTGCCTGGCAGCAGGTTGCGCCATCTCGGCCTTGTACTGCTTGCCAAACGCCGCCCATTGGGCGGGTGTCTCGGCAGCCTGACCCAGTTTCATGGTCTCGCTGCTGGGGGCGAGGTTGGGGAACCAGACGTCGTACCAATGCTGGCTGGCAAATTCGCTCTTGGGGACGCCGCGGGGCGGGCGGCGCACAGTGCCGATGCGCAGCCCCTCATCCGGCAGGCGCGGGCTGCCAAGGCGAACGATGGCGAGGGCCATGGCTACGGCTTACTTCTCTTCGGCCACTTTCAGCGCCTGCCCGTAGCAGATCACCTGTTTCAGGCAGCCCGGGGTGTCGCTGAATTCGGCACACTTGTCGATGGTGACGCCGTTGCCACCCATGTCGGCGGCGCGGCGGCGGGCCAGGGTGCGTGCGTCACCGGCGTTGGGCACCGGCTGGTTGGCATCGGCCTGGCAGGATTCACCCTCGATGGTGCCGAGGTAGAGGTAGTTGAGGTCAGCCAGCTCATCCTGTTCGTAGATGCGCACGCTACCGGGTTTGAAATATTCGTCGAAGTTCTCTTTATCCAGATTGCTGTTGAAGGCGTAGTTGGCACAGCCGGAGGCAATCAGGGGCATCATCAGGATCAGGCGTTTCATCGTCTCGTATCTTGTGTCGGTGATGAGGACAGTAGAAATGCGCAGGCGCTCCATGTCGGCATCTTGTTGAATAATGAGGGGGACATTATAGGGGCCAGCCGCCTGCGGCGACCAGCCCCGTTTTGCGCCCGGGTGTCAGGGTGTGACCCCCATCAGCCTGATATCAGACAGCAGCAAGCCGTTGGTAAAGGCTGCGATAGTAATCATCCGCCAGCAGCTCGTTGTGAGGGGCGCAGAGGCGGATCTGTCCCTCTTCCATCAGGGCAATCCGGTCCATATGCTCCATCCCCAGCAGGCGGTGGGAGATGAGCAGCAAGGTGCGATCTGCCCCGAGCCGGAACAGCAGATCCATGATCTCCCGCTCGGTTTGACTGTCGAGCCCTTCGGTCGGCTCGTCCAACAACCAGAGCGGCGCATCGTGCAGCAGGGCGCGGGCGATGCCGATACGGCGACGCTCACCACCGGAGAGGGGGCGGCCGCCGTCACCGAGCCAGGCGTTGAGGCCGGCTTCATCTTCCAGCAGATTGGCCAGCCCGACCTGGGTCAGTACCGCAATCAGCTGCGCGTCAGTGGCGGTCGGGGCGGCCAGCTTGAGGTTGCCCCGCAAGGTATCGGCAAACAGATGCACCCGCTGACTCACCACCGAGATGGAGGCGCGCAGCGCCCCTTCGCTGTAGTCGGTGAGCGGCTTGCCATCGAGCAGGATCTTGCCTGCCTGCGGGCTCCACTCCCGGGTCAGCAGCCCCATCAGGGTCGATTTGCCGCAGCCGGTCTGGCCCAGCAGCGCCAGCTTTTCACCGGCGTGCAACTGCAGAGTGCAGCCACGCAGCACCGGCTGGGGGTTGCCGGGGTAGCCAAAATAGAGGTCGTTGATTTGCAGTGCGCCAGCGTTGGCGTGAGTCTGCTCGTCGCCCCACACGGGGGCTTTTGCCTCTTGCAGGATTTCGTTCAAACGACGAGCCGAGGTGAGGCTGGTGGAGAGGTGCTGGAAAGCCCCCGCCAGCGGCATCAGTGCCTCGAAGCTTGCCAGCGTGGCAAACACCATCAGCGCGGTAATGGGGTCGGGCGCAGCACCGGCCACCCCATGACCGGCCAGCCAGAGCATCAGGGTCAGGGTCCAGCCGCTCAGCAGTTGCACCGAGAAGTTGGCCAGCCCGCTCACCTTGGCCATGCGGGCCTGCGCGGTGAGCAGCGCCTGTTCGGCTTGTTGCAGCTCAACCAGCGCCTTGGGGGCGGCGGCAAACATCTGCAGTTCGGCCTGCCCATCCAGATAGTCCACCATCCGGGTTCGCAGGGTCGATTTTTCGGCAATCAGCGCCTGACCGGGGCGACGGCCGAGGAAGTAGAACACCAGCGGCAGGGCGATCATGCCAAACAGCAGAATGGCACCCAGGGTGAGGGCGAGGCGACTGTCGAAAAACGACAGGAAGAAGACCAGCCCGGCAGTGCTGAGCAGGGCCGCGCCGATGGGGGTGATCAGCCGCAGATAGACGTGGTCCATCGCATCGATGTCGGCCACCAGCCGGTTGAGCAGATCCGCCTGACGGAAACCGGCCAGGGTTCCGGTGGAGAGCGGCGAGAGTTTTTGCCAGAACCAGACTCGCAACCGGGTCAGCACCCGGAAGGTGGCATCGTGGCTCACCACCCGCTCACCCCAGCGACCGGCGGTGCGGATGATGGAGAAGAAGCGCACGCCACCCGCGGGGGTCATGTAGTTAAAGGCATGGGTCGTCGCAACGGTCATCCCCGCCACCGCGGCAGCGGAGAGGAACCAGCCGGAGAGGGAGAGCAGCCCCATGCCGGCGGCCAGGGTCACCAGCGCCAGCAGCAAGCCAATGGTGAGGCTGAGCCAGTGTTGGCGATAGAGGCGCAGAAACGGCAACAGATCACTCATCGAGAGAACCTCCGGAACGTTGGGAGAGCAGGCGGGCAAAAGGCCCCTGCCCAGAACTAAGTTGCTGGAAGCTGCCTTGCTCCACCAGCTGTCCGCGCGCCAGCACCATTATCTTGTCCATCTTGGTGAGCTGGTCGAGGCGGTGGGTGATCATTAGCAGGGTCTGGCCAGCCATCGCCTGCTCAAGGGTGGTCATGATGGCGCGCTCGGAGTGGCGATCCAGACTGGCGGTCGGTTCGTCGAGCACCATCAGCTGGGTTGATTTGAGCAGGGTGCGGGCCAGTGCGAGGCGCTGGGCCTGACCGACCGAGAGGCCGCCCGCCTGATCGCCGACCGGATAGTCGAGCCCCTTCTCCATGGCAAATTCCCACGCCTGCGCCCGTTTCAGGGCATCTTCCAGCTCTGCATCGCTGGCCGTTGGCTTGGCCAGCAGCAGGTTGTCGCGCAAGGAGGCGTGGAACAGCTGCGGGTTTTGCGAGAGCCAGCCCAGCTGCAGGCGCCACTGGCTCATGTCGAGGCTGGCGAGCTCCTGCCCGTTGACCTTGAGCTCACCACGATAGGGAGCAAAGCCGAGCAGGGCGTTGACCAGCGAGCTCTTGCCGGCGCCGCTGACGCCGATGAGGGCGGTGCGCGAACCGGCTTCCAGAGTGAAGTCGATGGGGCCGACCAGCACCTTGCCTTCGGCGCTCAGCACTTCAAGACCTTTGGCTTCTACCTTGACCGGGCTGTCGGCATGGAACGGCGCCGTGCCCGCGGCCGGTTCGCTCACCTCGGCTTCAAGGAACTCCAGCAACTGCTCGGCAGCGCCGATAGCCTGCGCCTTGGCGTGGTAGTGGGCACCGAGTTCTCGCAGCGGGGCGTAGAACTCGGGGGCGAGAAACAGCACGAACAGGCCGGTAAAGAGGGTGACCTTGACCCCATAGCTACCAAAGTTCAGATGGTCGATATAAGAGAAGCCGAAGTAGACGGCGACCAGCGCTACCGAGATGGCGGCGAAGAACTCCAGCACGGCGGTGCTCAAAAACGCCAGGCGCAGCACCTCCATGGTGCGCTCACGAAAATCTTCCGAGGCGTCGCGAATTGCGTCACCTTCCGCCTGGGTACGCATAAAGAGCTGCAGCGTGCGCAGCCCTTTCAGGCGATCGAGGAAGTGACCGGAGAGACGGGCCAGCGCCTGAAAATTGCGGCGGTTGGCATCGGCGGCACCGACACCGACCAGGATCATGAAGATGGGGATAAGCGGAGCCGTGCCCAGCAGGATCAGGCCCGCGGCCCAGTTGACCGGGAACACGGCCACCAGAATGACCACCGGAATAAAGACGGCAATGGCCATCTGTGGCAGGTAGCGGGAGAAGAAATCCTGCATGTTTTCAATCTGTTCCAGCAACAGGCTGGCCCAGCTACCGGCCGGGCGGCGCTGGATATAGGCAGGACCGAGACGGCTTAAACGAGTGAGCACCAGTTGGCGGATGGTCTGGCGTACCGCGCTGCCCGCCTTGAAACTGGCCACTTCGCGGCCGTAGGCCAGCGCCGCCTTGCCGAGGGTCACCAGCAGCAGGGTAATAAAGAGCGTGATGGATTGCTCGGGGGTTGAGCCTTCGATGATAAAGCCGTGCAACAGGGTCGCCAGCAGCCAGGCTTGCGCCACCATCAGAATGCCCTGGCCAAGGCCAAAAGCGATGGATATCGTGATCCAGCGGCGACCGTGACTCGATTGCTTGCGCAACCAGCCATAGAGACGTTTTTGCGTTTTTTTATCCATTACCACCATCCTCGCGTCGAGTGGCGCAAGACTATCCTTGCCGTTTGGCCTTGGCAACCTTGTAAATTATCTGTGTTGAAAATGTTTGATTGAAAAAGCAACCGTCTGCTCAATCCTTGTCCGAACAGATTGATTTATTGAAAAAAGTGGCAAAGGCGCCATTGCGCTCGGCGGCAAAATGCATATAGTAGGAGCCCTGACGCGGGTGTAGTTCAATGGTAGAACGGTAGCTTCCCAAGCTGCATACGTGGGTTCGATTCCCATCACCCGCTCCAAATTTCAGATGCCAGGCGGGCATCGTATAATGGCTATTACCTCAGCCTTCCAAGCTGATGATGCGGGTTCGATTCCCGCTGCCCGCTCCAGCTTCAAAACAAAAAGCCCACTCCTGCGAGTGGGCTTTTTGTTTTGCATCTTGTTCAGCGTGTGACGCAACGATCACCGTGTTTTTGTATTATCTCTGCCTTAATAATGCAAACCGCAGAGACAGAAAAGGCGCCCGAGGCGCCTTTTCAGATCAGCAGCGTAGCGAGAGCTTATTCCTGCTCCAGCTCACCACAGAAACGGTAGCCTTCGCCGTGGATGGTGGCGATGATCTCCGGGGTATCGTTGACGCTTTCAAAGTGCTTGCGAATGCGACGGATGGTCACATCGACGGTACGGTCGTGGGGCTTGAGCTCACGGCCGGTCATCTTCTTCAGCAGCTCGGCACGGGTCTGGATCTGGCCCGGGTTTTCGCAGAAGTGCAGCATGGCGCGGAACTCGGAGCGCGGCAGCTTGAACATGTCGCCAGTCGGGCTGACCAGTGCGCGGCTGTTGATATCCAGCGCCCAGCCGTTGAACAGGTAGCGCTCAACCAGCTTCTTCTCTTCGCCACCGGCAGCCACGTTCATGGTGCGGCTCAGCAGGTTGCGGGCACGGATGGTCAGTTCGCGCGGGTTGAACGGCTTGGTGATGTAATCATCGGCGCCGATTTCCAGACCCAGGATCTTGTCCACTTCGTTGTCACGACCGGTCAGGAACATCAGGGCGATGTTGTCGTTCTCACGCAGTTCACGGGCCAGCAGCAGGCCGTTTTTGCCCGGCAGGTTGATGTCCATGATCACCAGATTGATGGTGTGGGAAGTGAGGGCTTGATGCATCTCGTCGCCGTTATTGGCTTCGAGCACGATGTAGCCTTCCGCTTCAAAAATGCTTTTCAGGGTATTGCGTGTGACCAGCTCGTCTTCGACGATCAGAATGTGTGGTGTTTGCATGAGTATTCCCAGATTCTTATCAGTTAATTATCTTAAATTTAACACTCTTTGGCGTTACAAACCGATTTCCTGACTGATCCTGAAAATTTATTACGTCATCCTGGGTATGAGAGTCAGGTCGGAATATCGCGAATTAGGCATCAGTACCGGCAAGTATCCCTGTGCCACTTATAGGTTCCCGACAAGTCTGGTCGAGCAGAGCCTGGAAAGGTCGTCCATTACGAAAGTTGCCGCATTTTATCAGTTAACAGGAGCATAACAACACTCTTTGCCGTCAGATAGCAACTTTTTAACTCTGTTTTGATATAGGTCAAACCCTGGCACAGCTGCATGATACTTGGCCTTAACCGGGTTTTAGCCCCTATAAAATGTAATGGAATGTAACATGTGATTGACATGATTTTGTGGGAAAACTACAAGAAAATCTGCTTTATCGCGCCATTTGAGCCACCTGATTGGTCTGCCTTTGCCATCATTACCGCCTGGAACCCGGCCAGCCAGTGGGTCGGCGAACGGCGCAATCGGCGGCGGGAGCGGGCATTGTGGCGCCATCTGACCGTGGATTTGCAGGTGCCCGTGGTGGGGCCGTTTTGGGGATCTGACCCCAACGAGCGCTGGCAGGAGTCATCGCTGGCGGTGGCGTTCTCCCTGCCGCAAGCCCGTCAGCTGGCCACGCGTTTTGGCCAGAATGCCCTCTACTGGGTGGAGGATGGCCAGCTCTGGCTGGTGTCGGTATTGACTGATAAATCAGCAGTTTGTCTGGGCAATATTGAATCCTTCTGGATTGCCAGAAGCCTCGCCTGATGAAAGAATGAACACCTTCATGCATCTGAAAGGAATCAAATCATGCTGGATCTCCTGCCCGACCTCTGCGATCAACATGGCGACTTGCTGCAAGTGGCCGACCCGGTGTTTCAGGATTTTGGCGGCAAGCCCCTCTTTTATGGTCGCGCCGTGACGCTCTCCTGCTACGAAGACAACAGTCTGGTGCGGGATCTGGTGACCCGTCCCGGCCACGGCAAGGTGATGGTGATCGATGGCGGCGGCTCGTTGCGCCGGGCGTTGCTTGGTGATCAGTTGGCGGTCAAGGCGGTGGAGCAGGGGTGGGAGGGGATCCTGATCCACGGCGCGGCGCGGGATGTGGGCACCCTGGCGACACTGGCGCTCGGGGTCAAGGCGCTGGCCGCCTGTCCGGTCAAGACCGAGAAGCGGGGATTGGGTGAGCTGGGGGCGGTGGTCAGCTTTGCCGGCGTGACCATCCACGAAGGGGATTACGTCTATGCGGATCGCAACGGCGTGGTGGTGAGCGCTACGCCGTTGCTGTGAGCATCAGAAGTTGAAGCCGACGCCCAGACTCAGCGCCTGATCGGCGGTGATGGCGCTGACGCCGTAGTTGGCGGTAAGGGAGAGTCTGGGGGTCAGCAGCAGGCTGGAGTTGAGCTCCAGCAGGGTGCTGGCCTTGTTGAGATCGAGATGCTTGATCTGGCTGCCGATATTGAATGCCGGAGAGAGCTGATAGCGCACCCCCGAGCTCATATTGAAACCGGATGTGCGATTCTGATCCGCCACCGCCGGGCCCGCTTCCATAAAGAGGGTCACATCATCCACCACCGGATATTGATAACCGCTATTGACCAGCCAGAGATCAAAACTGTCGCTGTGATGGCTATGGCCATTGAGCAGCACACCCGAGTAACTTTTGACATAGAGAGACGGGTTGGATTGCGGCTGAACCACTGCCCAGTCGGCGGCCTGTACGGCCATGCTGGCGCAGGATGCAAGCAGTGTGATGAGAAGCGCCTTGGTCATTCTTTTCCCCTCCCTAGGTCCGGAACTGAGCTTAAGCATGGCACAAGCATGGCACATGCCAGCTGGTAGTAAAGTGAAGCGAGATCACAATAAAATCCTTTGGCGTGGGCGCCAGCCATGATAAACAGGCTGCCGTATTGATGGCTCTAATCATTAAGAGGTGAATCCATGAACAAGAAACTGACTCTGCTGGCCGCGCTGGCACTGGGAGGCTGCGCAATGGCAACAGGTTCCAGCATGGCTCAACTGCAAGCATCCGGCTGGCAGCTGCAAGGCGCCACCGGTGATACTTTCACCCTGCAAGTGGTCGATGGCAAGGTGGCGGGCAAGGGCGGCTGCAATCGCTATTTTGGCGGTATCACCAAGCAGGGTGACGGTGTCTTGACGCTGGGGGCTATGGGCTCCACTCGCATGATGTGCATCGGCGATGAGATGAACAAAGAGATGGAGTACCTGCAAAAACTTGAGAAGGTGGCCACCTACTCCATCAACGGCAACCAGCTGACCCTGAGCGACGCCAACAAGGCAGCCCTGCTCACCTTCAACGCCGTGCCTGCCGCCAAATAAGGCACGCCGTTCGTCTGACAACCCAGTCAGCGCTGACTGCGCTGGCGGGTCAAACGCTCTGATACGCCCTCCCTGTGGAGGGCGTCTGTGTATCTGGCACTGCGTGCCCATACACATCCCCCTTTTGGTCATATGTGTTATCTGAACCGGCAGAGAAAAGAAAACCCCGCTCCGGTATCAGCCGGAGCGGGGTTTTGACTATCTCGGGATGACGAGGGGTTACTGTACGAACTGCTGATGCAGCGCCAGTTCATCAAACAGCTGATCCTGGATGGACGCGCCATTCAGATTGGGCATGCTGTGATCCGCAAATGAGCTGTAAGGATCGCTCCCGTTGTTCGTTGCGACACCTTGCACTGCCGAGTCCAGTTGTGCCAGCAGGTCATCCAGTTCGCTATCGCCGCTATCGAGTAGCTCACTGAACGCCAGCGTCGCACCGGGCGGACTCTGCAGTTCGCCGCTCTGGGGTGCCGCCAGGCTGAGTGCACTGAAATCAATCAGCTCATCCTGCATCTCGTCGTGGGTGGCCTGGCTGCTCGTATCCTCGTCGCTGACTGTCTCGCTGGTCATTGTCGGCGCGGCCGCCATGCGCAGACTGATTGGGGCTGCAACACTGCCAGCCAGATCCTGAACGGCGATATCCAGGTTGGTTTCCGCGGTATCCCCATCACCATCGCGCAGGGTAAGGAGGAACTTGTCCTCTCCATCGCCATGCACATCCTTGGCCTGATAGTCGTACTGCCCGGTTTCAAAGTTCAGCGCCAGCTTGCCATTGGCGGTATCCAGCGTCAGCTTGCTGCCATCGGTCACCTTGATGTCGCTATCGCTGTGGTGGGCGAAGATGCCGTTTTTCTGCTGATCGTAGAAATAGGCCTGGCCATCATGGGTCAGGCTCTCGACCCACTCCCCTTCGATCGACGATCCGGTGAGATCCCCGTGCAGCTGGCCCGGGACCGACTCGGTCAGCGTGCTGATAATGTCGGCATCCTTCTCCACCTTGATGGCGGTGCCATCCTGACCCGCCATGGGCGCCAGATACTCCAGCGAGGAGCTCTGGCCGATGGCAAGCATATTGACGTTGTCAAAGGGGTTGCCATGCTGATCCAGAATGTGCTCCATGGACTCGCCCAGGATCAGCAACTGCTCGGCATGGGTCGGTGCGACCCGGCCAGTGAGCAGGTCCTGATAGTGCTGCTCACCACCCACTTCATCCGGGCTGATGCCCTTCATCAGGCGCTCGCGGAACATGTCTGATTTGTATGTACCGTTCATCCAGTAGCTGAAATCCGAGGGGGCGCCATCGGAGAGGAAGTAGAACTGCTTGCTGCTTCCCGCCATCTCCTGCTGATTCTGACTATCTGACAGAATCGTATCTAGCTGGTTAAGTGCCTGAGTGTAGGGGGTCCAGCCTCCCGGGCTCAGCTTGCTGAAGAACTGCTGGATGTCGGCCAGGGAGTGCAGCCAGCCAGAAATCTGCCCATCCGGGTTGCCTGCGTGGGTGGCAATCTTGAACTGCACATCCCCCAGCTTGTCGTACTGATCGAACATCGCCTTGATAGCCTGTTGCGAAAGTGACCAGCGGGTTGTCCACTGTCCATTTGCGTTCTGGACGGGGTCATTCATAGAGTCGGACATATCCAGCGCAATGATGACGGAGTTGGATTGCGGTGCCATATCCCCGGTGGTGAGGGTCAGGTGGGCAGGCGCAGGGGCGCTGTCGATCACATCGATCACCAGTTCTCCCTTGGTGTGCTGGTTGCCAACCTTGATATCGAGCTCGAACGGCAGAGAGAGGGTGTCCTTGCCGGCAGCACCATGATCGAGCGGGCGGAACAGATCCAGCTCATAAGTGCCGTTCTGCGAGTTCAGCTGTGCTGTCAGCACATTGACCTTCTGGCCCGCCTCCGTGATAAAGCCGGTCAGGGTTAGACCATCGTTGCTCACCTCGTAGCTCAGTGGCTTGCCACCACTGTTGACTGCCGTACCTGTCTGCCGGGTTGCAAACTGGTAGTCGTGGGGTGTGGCATCCTGAGCGCCCGGCAGTGAGCCTTGGCTGTGGGCATGCGCGCCGCCTGCCAGTCCATCCTCTTGCACAGTCACATGCAGGGGAGCCGGTGCGGGCAAGCTCTCACCGATCAAGGTGATGGTGACATTGGCGTGATCGGTAGCACCGTGAAAGTCGCGAATCGCGTACTCAAACTTGATCTCTTTGGCCTCGCCCGCGACCAAATCCCGTTCAGCCTCCGGCAACGTCAGCAGGTACTTGGCGGCATCGAACTGCAGCTTGCCATTGACCAGGGTGACATAGTCCGGGTAGCTCCCCGGCACGATGGAGATGGCATCCCCGTTGGGATCGGAGTCGTTGCTCAATACGTCGAGGGAGAGCACGCCGGTCTCATTGGTCTGATAAGACTGATCGAAGCGAGTCAGATCAGCGGTGACCTTGGTAATAAAGTACTCCGAGCCTTGCGGATCGACGATGCCGTCCTTATAGCCGAGGGCTGACATTTCGATGGTGTCAAAGTAGCGGCCACCGGCATCGATCTGCACATTCTGTTTACCGCCAGCGTTGCCTTCAAAGATACCGGTCGCCACCAGCTCGCCCTTGTAGAAGGCTTTCCAGACTCCCCGCTCGACACCGGGCTCCCAGCCGCCATGCGCCTGGTCGTGCCACAGGTTTTTGACCTCGATGGTGGCATGGTCGGCAACCTGACCCTGCTGGAAGGTGAAGCGCATGGCTTCGCTCTGGTTCGCGCTGTCGAGGTAGCCGATCTGTCCTGCCTGAACGCTGTCTGCGCCAGGTTGCTCGATACCGGATTTCACCCCGAAGCGGTGGTCGCCATCGCCGGTGTAATCGGATTTCTCGGCATCGGCCACTTTCTGCCCGGTTGTGGCATCAATGACATAGTAATCGACCTTGATATCGCCACTGATATCCCAGTTCTGTGCATCGAGCGTGACGGTCTTGTCGCTGACAAGGCCGTCATCCTGCGCATCAGGGGCCTCGTTGGTGCCGGTGATGGTGACGGTGACGGTGTGCTGGGCAGAGCCGTCGGCACTCTTGACCACGAAGGTTTCGCTGGGCAAGGATTCCCCTTCTTTAAGGGCCTGCACCTGCGGGTCATCGTTGTCGAGCTGGTAGCTCCAGTTGCCATCTTTATCGATGGTGAAGGTGCCGTGGTTACCCTTGACCTGAGTCTGGGGCTGGAACACCGCTTCGCCGTGATCGACATCGGTAGCGATCAGCTTGCCGTTGGTGGTGAGGGTCACATCTTCTTTGACCGCACCCTGGTCAGCGCCCGGCGTCGCGACGCCGATGGTGGCGATGTCATTGGTGCCGGTGATGGTGACGGTGACGGTGTGCTGGGCGGTGCCGTCGGCACTCTTGACCACGAAGGTTTCGTTGGGCAGAGATTCCCCCTCTTTGAGGGCCTGCACCTGCGGGTCATCGTTGTCGAGTGTGTAAGTCCAGTTGCCATCTTTATCGATGGTGAAGGTGCCGTGGTCACCCTTGACCTGAGTCTGGGGGTGGAACACCGCTTCGCCGTGATCGACATCGGTGGCGACCAGCTTGCCATTGGTGGTGAGGGTTACATCTTCTTTGACGGCACCCTGGTCAGCGCCCGGCGTGGCAACGCCGATGGTGGCGATGTCGTTGGTACCGGTGATAGTGACGGTCACGGTGTGCTGGGCGGTGCCGTCGGCACTCTTGACCACGAAGGTTTCGTTGGGCAGAGATTCCCCCTCTTTGAGGGCCTGCACCTGCGGGTCATCGTTGTCGAGTGTGTAAGTCCAGTTGCCATCTTTATCGATGGTGAAGGTGCCGTGGTCACCCTTGACCTGAGTCTGGGGGTGGAACACCGCTTCGCCGTGATCGACATCGGTGGCGACCAGCTTGCCGTTGGTGGTGAGGGTCACATCCTCTTTGACCGCACCCTGGTCAGCGCCCGGGGTCGCGACGCCGATGGTGGCGATGTCGTTGGTACCGGTGATAGTCACGGTGACGGTGTGCTGGGCAGAGCCGTCAGCACTCTTGACCACGAAGGTTTCGTTGGGCAGGGATTCCCCTTCTTTGAGGGCCTGCACCTGCGGGTCATCGTTGTCGAGTGTGTAAGTCCAGTTGCCATCTTTATCGATGGTGAAGGTGCCGTGGTCACCCTTGACCTGAGTCTGGGGGTGGAACACCGCTTCGCCGTGATCGACATCGGTGGCGACCAGCTTGCCATTGGTGGTGAGGGTCACATCTTCTTTGACGGCACCCTGGTCAGCGCCCGGCGTGGCAACGCCGATGGTGGCGGTGTCGTTGGTGCCGGTGATGGTAATGATCACCGTGGCCGGGGCACTCTGGTTGCCACTCGGATCGGTGGCAATATAGGTAAAGGAGACCTGTCGTGTCTCACCCTCTCGCAGGGATTGAAACTCGGGGGAGGGAATATATTGGTAGCTGCCATCGGCATTGAGGGTCAGTTGACCGCTCTGTACGCCGCTCACCAGGGTGTAACCCTGCGGATTGATGCCGTCGCTATCGGGATCTTGCGCGGTCGGAACCTGAGCGAACAGGGTCGGCGTGTCTTCAGAAATGATCTGCTGCTGATCAAAGGCAACCGGCGGATGCGCTATCTTGCCGGCGATCTCGTCACCCGGCAGCGCATCCAGGCGTTGCGGGTCACGGCTGTTATGGGTCGTATCAAAACCCGCTTCGGAAATGGTCGCTCTGGCGGTACGTTCGGTGACGATGACGCCCGCATTACCGGAGCCTGCGAGGCCTCCTGCGGTATCACCGCCGCTGGCGGTTGCCTGGGCGATTTCGGTCGGATCCTGCCCATCCTGAATAGCTTGCTGGATGGCGGCCAGTTCTTGCTCAACGGCGGGGTCGATTTCATCCCCATCGGAGGGAATGGTGTCGTCTGGAATAGTGTTATCCGCACTCGCCATTGCTGGCGGTGTCAATTCTACCTCCGCAGGGGATACCAGTAGCACACCCTTAGGAAGCATATCGCCGACATTAACGGCTTTGATTGAGCCATCTTTTAAAACGATCCAGCACTCTCCTTGAGCCTTAGTGATTCCATTGCTTGATCGAGCAGGATTTTGTGCATGTTGCGTGTGTTCCTAATAGTTTGAACTGATAAATTTATAGTTTTTATACTAATTATTCCGCCCAAGGCTAAGGAGAGTGCATTAAATAATCAAACGACTTATTGATGATATATTTCTATTAACTGATTCGCTGGTGGAATTAATGTATTGCCATGATTTAATTGAGTTTATTGTTGTTCTGCGGGTTATTTTAATTGTATTGGGTGATAGTCTTTATCGGGTTAAAGTCAGCGTATTAAGAGCGCTACTCATATGAACGACTTTATATTTTTTAATGAGAATCGTGAATTCAGATAATAAGTGCAATGCCCATGGTGCATAGGAGAGAGGCGGTCAACTACCAGTTAGGGTACGCTTCTTCTCGCCAAAGAAACAAAGCGATACACCATGAAATACCAGCAGTTGACCGAGGGGCTACGATACCAGATTGCCTGCCTCCGTGACCATGGCCTGTCACAGGCCCGCATTGCCAAACAGCTCGGGGTTCATCCATCGACTATCAGTCGTGAGCTTCGTCGTAATTGTGCTGGGCAGGCCTATCAGCCGCAGCAGGCTCACCAACTTGCCACGGCACGACGGCTGACGAGTCAGAAGCGTACTGTCCCGTCTGATACCATCGACTTTGTTTGCATGGCGCTGGTCGCGGACTGGAGTCCCGAGCAAATCAGTGGCGTTGGAGACATGATTAACTGCCCGGTTAGCCACGAGTGGATATACCGCTATGTGGCACGCGACAAGGCCAACGGTGGCACGCTATACCGGCATCTGCGTCAGGGTCACAAACGCTATCGCAAGGGTAAGAACAGCAAACGCAGTGTCATTCCCAATCCGGTATCGATTGATGAACGCCCTGCGATAGTCAATGAGCGGAGCCGTGTGGGAGATTGGGAAGTCGATACCGTGTTGGGTAAGCAAGGCAGCGGTGCAATAGTGAGTCTGTTGGAGCGTAAGAGCCGGCTCTACCTGGTTCAATACGTTCCCAGCAAAACAGCCAGCGCGGTGGCGGACACCATTATCAGCATGCTGAAACCCTACCAGGCACATGTCCATACCATCACAGCTGACAATGGTAGCGAGTTTGTCGAACATGAACGTGTTGCAGCAGAGCTGGAAGCGCAGGTGTACTTTGCGCATCCATACAGTGCATGGGAACGGGGACAGAATGAGAATAGCAATGGTCTGCTGCGGCAATATGTGCCCAAAGGCAGTGATTTGAGTGTGGTGACAGCAGAGGCACTGTCAGCCGTCGAAAAGCGGCTGAACTTCAGGCCGCGCAAATGCTTGGGATTTAAACAGCCACAGGTGGTTTTTGACGAACTTCTGAAAGCAGCCTGATTTTTAATCGGGAATTGCACTTCGAAGTTGAATTCGCGATAAAGAAATTTAAAGGCGTTTAATGTGAAAAACGTTTTTATCTCATCCTTGCTTTTATGGTAGCGAGAGTAAATTCGTTGAGATATCAGTTTTATAGAGCTGGTTTATAAGAAGTCGTCGTTTTTAGCCGGGGTGGTGGGGAAAGTCACTGGCCAAAAATGACAGCTCGATGGGGATTTTTTGTTATTTATATACCGATTATTAACATGCGCGAGAAAATAAGCTTTCAAACCCAATGACGATGGTGTTGATGATATGAATAAGTAGTCAGCAGGGTGAATGTTAATAGAGTGTCCAGTGGAATATATGCTGGTAACACTGTGATCTGTATCCTTAAACCGGTTTTTCTGTCGCTCGCTGTTGCATATTTAACCTGCGGGTCAAATGGGCTGCAAACGACAATCATCTTCTGCCTGAGCAAACCCGGCCGCTCGCTGCTTGTTTGACCATTTCGGTCAATGACATGAAAAGTTGCTCCGGCCAATCGTTTTACCGCTTTTTCTGTGACGGGGATCACTGTACCATCGCCGCCCGACCTGCCACACGGCCGCATCTCCCCCTGCGACGGCGCTGGCGTCACCCGATACATGCTGTCACCCGGAACGTGAATGACCCCAGGATGGGACCCGCCACTAACCTGTAGGTTTGTGGTCTGCGTGTCGCGTGGGTCGGCACCTCTCCCGCCAGATCACCCGCGACGCCTGTCTGCAGACTTGCCATATGAAACTCCTCTCTTCATAGGTGCAAGATGACACTGTTATTGAGTCTGGTCGGTATGCTGGCCCTGATGTTTATCGCCTGGCTGGCCAGTGAAAACCGCCGAGCCATCCGCTGGCGAACCGTGCTGGGTGCGCTCGCCCTGCAAACCGGTTTTGCTGCGTTGGTGCTCTATTTCCCCCCCGGACAAATCATGCTCGGTGCCATGAGCAATGGCGTCTCAGCCCTGCTCGGCTTTGCCGACAGCGGCATCCGTTTCGTGTTTGGCGATCTGGCCAGCAACGGCTTTATCTTCGCCGTGCGGGTGCTGCCGCTGGTGATCTTTATCAGCGCGCTGATCGCCGTGCTCTACCACTTCGGCATCATGCAGTGGGTGATCCGGGTATTGGGCGGCGCAGTGCATCGCCTGCTCGGCACCAGCCGCGCCGAATCCCTGGTGGCTACCGGCAATATCTTCCTGTCGCAAGGGGAGTCGCCGCTGCTTATTCGTCCCTTCCTCGCCGGAATGACTCGCTCCGAGCTCTTTGCGGTGATGACCTGCGGCATGGCCTCGGTGGCGGGCTCTGTGCTGGGCGGTTACGCCGGTCTGGGTGTGGATCTTAAATACCTGATTGCCGCCTCCTTTATGGCGGCGCCGGGTGGTCTCTTGATGGCGAAACTCTTGGTGCCAGAGCAGCAACAGGTGAGCGATCAGGCCGAGATCACCCTCGACAAGAGCGACTACAGCAACGCCATCGACGCGTTGGCGGGCGGCGCTATGAGCGGCATGAAGATCGCCGTGGCCATCGGCACTATCCTGCTGGCCTTTGTCAGCGTCATCACCATGATCAACGCCGGTCTCACCACGGTGGGCGAGTGGTTCGGCTGGGCCGATCTCTCCTTGCAGCAGGTGCTGGGTTATCTGTTTGCCCCGGTGGCCTGGCTGATTGGTGTGCCCGCCAGCGAGATGATGGCGGCAGGATCGCTGATTGGTCAGAAGGTGATCATGAACGAGTTCGTCGCCTATCTGGACTTTGCCAATATCAAGGCCGATCTGAGCGCCCACACCCAGATCATCATTACCTTCGCCCTCTGTGGTTTCGCCAATCTGGGCTCCATTGCGGTGCAGCTCGGCTCCATCGGCACCATGGCACCGGAGCGCCGCCACGATGTGGCCAATATGGGCTTCAAGGCGGTGTTGGCGGCGACCCTGGCCAACCTGATGAGCGCCACCCTGGCCGGGATCTTTGTCTCGCTGGCCTGAGAGCTCGATGTAATAGCCGGTTAGTCAGCGGCACAAACAAAAAGACCCCCTCTTGCCGCTGGGCAAGAGGGGGTCTTTTTCGTTGGATTGATTACAGATGCAGGTCGGGTAACAGCGCAGCCTGTTCTTGAAAATGGCGGCAGCGACGCTCAACGTCGTCTCGGTAGCGTGCCAGATAAGCCAGCTCGGCGGGATTGTCTGTCTCAACCATGGCGATGGCGGTATCCAGATGAAGGAGGATGTCGTTGGTCATCTTGTGCAAGGTCTGTTGCAACAGGCGTTTGGGCAGGTCACACGCCTCGGCCATCTCCAGCAACTGCCATGCGTTGATCGCCTCGGGGGCAAACTCGTCACCGATGGCCATGGCCAGATGCTGGTTGAACTCGGGGTAAAGCCCCACATTGACCAGATCGTACCAGGGGGTGGGCGTCAGCCCTGCTTTTGATACGAAGAAGCTGTAGTTCTTGCCGTGGGCATCATGGTTGTTGACGCAGAGGTTGAAAAGCAGCCATTGCAGCATGTTCAATCTGGCTTGCGCCGGATTGACGCAGAGGGCGCTGAGACTGAACAGCCGTGGCAGGCTCACCCCTTCCCGAATATGGGCCACATCCCGCCCATCACCGAAGTTGCGTTCATATTTTCGGGTGACGGGAAACCCGAGTCCCTGACAGGCATCGATCATATGACGACGGCGCACCCTCGCGCCATCCTCGTCGAGGCGCCGATCGAAGCGTTCCACCAGCAAACCTCGGTGGGACTTATCGCCTTGGCCGACCCTGTGCAGCTCGACCTGTGCCACCGGCATGCCCAGCAACGCGGCCAGCCGCATGGTCACGAACTCATTGATCACCAGATGAGGGTGATGCTCGAACTTGAGGAGGTGGGTGGAACAGAGCTCGCCCTCGCCAAACCCCAGCGCCCCCTCGAGTCGCAGCAGGTTGAGCTTGGCCTGCACACCCGCAACCGAGAGGCGGGGGCGACCATCCCAGACTTCCAGCGGCCAGAGCTCGGGCTGATCGAGGCGCAGCAACAGTTCCTCCGGGGTGATGGGGCGAAAGTGGGTGGCAATATCGGGCTTTGCGGGCAGGGTAAAGGTGACCGCCCCGGAGACATCGCGGCCGATGCCGTGGATCAGGGCAAAGAGATTGCTGCGCGAAACGGAGAGTGCCTCAATCAGGTGCTCCAGCCCGCGGTTTTCTGGCAGCAAGTTGCCGAGATACGCCCGGATCTGGGCGCTGCTGGCCGAACCATCCAGCGTCAGCGGCGGTGAGAGCGGGAAGCCGTGCGCTTGCCATGCAGGTGTATAGCCGAGCTGAAAAGTATCCCGTTGGGAGTCATATTCAAGATGACCGATCAGTTGGTTACCCAGCCGAAGTTCAAGCTGATGGTGCTCAGAACCACTCATCATCACCGACCTCTGATTGGCTGTTGTCGCTCGTTACCTGTGATCCCGCTTCCTGTACCAGTTGCAACCGCAGTCCCAGTGTGTTCATCACCTGCAGCAGGGTCGAGAGGTAGACATCTCCCCCCTTCTCGATCTTGATCAGGGTCTTCTTGGAGATGCCGCATAGTGAGGCCGTCACCTCCTGCGTCATCTTGGCGGCCTTGCGTCTCTCGCGGATCGCCAGCCCCAGCGAGGCGGGATCCAGTGCTTTCGGGGTGCTTTGCAACGATGTGTCTGCCATCATGATTACGGAAAAAGTGTAGGTTGTTACACCTTAACTCATGGTAAGAGCAAACAGCAATAAAAAGTGTACGATGGTGCACTTTTGATGTTCTCGGTGCTGGTTACGAGATAAAAGTGTAGATAAGTTCACTTTTTAGAGAAAAAAGGTGGTGAGGGATGATCTGGAGGATGGCCGAGGGGCAGGGATGGACTCGCTTGCAGAGCCGTAGTGCACTTCACGTTCACTTCACCGAGCGGGGGTAGGGTAGACGCACGTTTGCAGTTGGAGCTTCATTCTATGCCCACCATAGTCACTCACGCCGCCGTCCCTCTCTGTCTTGGGCTCGGGTTTGGCAGCCGGATTATTCCGCCGCGCTTGTTGTTGGCGGGGGTTGTCATCGCCATGCTGCCCGATGCCGACGTGCTCGCCTTCAAACTGGGGGTAGCCTACGGCCATGTCTTTGGCCACCGTGGCTTTACCCACTCCCTATTGTTTGCCTTTGCTCTGCCCACACTGGCCATGCTGTTTCACCGCCAGCTTAGGGCCAGCGCCGCCACTGTCTGGTCGTTTTTGCTGGTATCTTTGCTCTCCCACAGCCTGCTCGATTCGCTCACCACCGGCGGCAAGGGGGTTGGCTGGCTCTGGCCGTGGCGGGATGAGAGATTCTTTGCTCCCTGGCAGGTGATCCGGGTCGCCCCCTTCAAGCTGGAGGCCTATCTCACCGCCCGAGGTGAGGCGGTGATCCTCTCCGAACTCTACTGGGTCTGGCTGCCGGGGGTTGTATTGATGCTGGTGTTGATGGGATGGCGGGTGTGGAGAAGAAGGCGTTAGTGGTGGGGTTGGAAAGGGTTGTTGGATATATCGTGGTTGAGTAAAAATAAAAACTCGGTCACCCTTTATTTATGTTTTGGCGATATAACTTGTTTTATAGAATGATGGGTGTCCCAAACTTATTGTTGCAATAGGTGTTTAATCTCCTGAGGCATAACGCCCGCTTAAGGGGGTTACAACGCATAAAAACTAAAACTAAACCTAAACACAACAACTGTAATAACCATGGCCTAATAGAATTGCTGAAAAAGCTACGCATTGGAAGTCACTCTTAAAGCGTTTGTCATGCGGCTTCAATTCACTTTCCAAGCACCCATGCTACTATTTTTTCTTGATATTTATTGTATGAAAATTGAAACAAAGGGTCATTGTTACCCAGTGATAAAATAGAAGAAATAAAATAATCGCCAGCAGCTACATCTTGAATAAGTTGAGTTAAGTGAGATTTAAATTCGCTTTCATCTATTTTTTTATCCAAGCATCCTATTAGACCAGTGGCTAAACTGTGAGCTATTTCATTTCTAGCTTTTTTCGCAGCAAGGAGTATATGCTTTACGTCATCATTAACTGATAATGACTCTATGTTTTGATGTAGGGGTTGGTATTTACACATTAACTCTATCGCGTAATCCTCGAATTGATGAAGATCAACAGCAGCCTTTACATACGAATTTTTTAGTTCAAAGAATTTCGATGTATGGTCGCACAAGTGATCAAAATGAGTTGCAACTATCAAGCAACGTCCGAGTATTGCATGTAGTTCTTGTGTGTTTTCTGTAATTTCAAAATCATCTAAAAAGATATCTGGATTCATAAATTATCTCTGACGCATAACGTTTGAATTAAGGGGGCCGTTAGGCGTCCCGTTTGAATGATGAGTTAGCCATTATGTTTTGCTTTTCATCACTATTTTTAGAATCACGCCTCCTGATTCGAAGTGCAGTAACTGTAACCTGAAGTGCAACCACAACTGCTAGAAGTGCCCCCATGAGCGGGAAAAGCTTACTGAATATTGAAGTTATTGGTGAAGTTGTGACTGAATCGAAAATTTTACTGCCGATTAATGATGTTGCTAGAGCGGTAGACACACCAAGAAGAGTTGTAGCCATTATCATGGTAAGCTCTTTGCTCTTTTCATTCTTCAATGAGAACTCGCTTTTCCTTTCAACAATGCTTGCTAGTGAATCAAGAATTTTTCTCGCATCTTCTCTCCGCTCAGGTATCAACATTGCTTCAAGAGCGGTAATGATTTCATCTGGTTCTGTGTTCAATTCATTGAGACGAGTAGGCTCTCGATGCTCGCGTGTCTCACGTATTAGTTCTTCAATTTTTTCGGAATATTCCGACTTTTGCGGTATATCCAAATGTCTGCTTCGTTGTAAACGCAGGGCTACATCTTGAAGAAGTGAAATTGCAGTGCATGTTGGTCGTAATGCAACTGAGTGATCTCGTTCAGACGCATATATCAGATTTTCAATCACATGTTCCGATAGTCGCTGCTTATTAATTATGTAACTTTCAACAACATCCAATAGCTCATATGTAGCGTGCTTCTTACGTTCAGCAGATGCAGATGCAGCATCTTTTTTCTGTAGTCGGTAAAAGATATATGCTACGACGATACCTATAAGGATAGACAGAATTGACAGCCAGTTACTTTCTAAGAATTGTTGCATATCGTTCTCTCTTGCTTGTGGCTAATGTTTGGTTAAAGGGCGGCCAAAAGCGTATCTCGTATGTTGGGCTAAAAATCGTAGATTGGTGCTGAACGAAGTGAAGCCCAACGTTTACCGCGAATAAATCTGAAGATCTGTTTTACGGATCAGCCACATCTTTGTTTATCCCGATCTGGTTGGCGCAATAATGCTCGATAACAGCGGCTCAGAAAGGTAGGTCTTCTACTTTGTCGCTTGCCCGTGTTTGCGGCTTTGTTAGCCATATTTTGTGCCATCAGGAAATTCACAACGTACAACCTCGGAAAAGGCCCGCTTATGCCAAACCAAACGCCTCGCTAGCAATGGGTTGCTGTTCATGCGCTCAGGGCTTTTTGTTCCACATTTAAATAGTCTCTTGTGCATTCGATAAGCAAAAATTTCATCTATTTTTGGATGTGAGTCGATAGTAGACTGCTCATAGAAGACAAAGTAAGCAGGGTTTTCACTTGATATTTTTTCTATTTCAAGAAGGAACTGGCTTTTTACATATTTGCCATTATTTTTCTTTTTTAGATATGTGTCCGAGTAAGTTTCGGCGCCATGCCAGCCGCGCTTGAATCTTACGGCGATGCCATCTTTTCTTGTGCACTCTCCAATTTTTATGAATGGTTTTGCGTTGTTCTTAAAACGATAAAAATAGATGCCAAGTGAAGCTGACACGCCAGCATTATTAAGGTATTTCAAAACCAGGTTGTCTTTTGCTTGCAGTACGTCGTCTGGACTAGTTAGTAAAACACAAACAATCTGTTCTTTTCCTGTACCGCGTCCAGAGCCTGCCTTGTATTTTTTTGTGACGCATCTTGTTGTCATAGTTTTTTGGCTATTCCGTATGTTGGGCTAAAAAGCGTAGGTTGGTGCTGAACGAAGTGAAGCCCAACGTTTACCGCGAATATATCTGAAAGCTGTTTTACGAATCCGCCACATCCTTGTTTATCCCGATTTGGTTGGCGAAATAATGTTCGCCTGTTGGGCTTCGCTACACGCTGCGTCAACCGATAAAAACCACGCTACCGCCCCTGAGTGACAGCTCCCAGTTCGCTGCTGTTAACCTGCGAGATAGCAACAATTGCAGCCATGGTGCGCTCCCGAGAGAGGGATTGTCGTTTGGCTATCTTAATGGCAAGGGTTGGGCGTTGAGAAGCATGTTTTGGCGGGAATCTGTGTTGGATCAATAAATTAGTTAGCGGTTGGAGCTCAACTCATTTGGCAGAGAATGTAAAGCTTCCATCACCCCAGCCCTCTCCCGGAGGGAGAGGGGGCAAACAGCCGGGAGCTGCAAGCGGGTGCAAGCGAGATAAAAAGAAAGGGAGCCGGTCAGACTCCCTTTGATATGGTGATGCAACGATGGCTGCTATGCGTAATGTGGATACGCAGCCGGATCACTACGGCCAATGGCATGTGACCCATGCCGCCTTAACGATTGGTCGCGGCCTTCATCCCTTCCACAAACTCCTTCAGACGAGTGAGCATATGTTCCGGATTCTGGTGGTGGGTCTCGATGATCTTCACCACGGCGGAACCGGAGATGGCACCGGCGGCGCCGGCGGCAATGGCTTCACGCACTTGAGCCGGTTCGCTGATGCCAAAGCCGAGCAGGGCGGGGGGCGCATTGAACTCGCGCAGGGTATTGATCAGCCCCTCCACCGGCATGCCGGCCTTGGTCTCGGCACCGGTCACACCGGCGCGGCTCACCAGATAGGTGTAACCATTACCCAGCTCCGCCACCTGTTTCAGGGTCTCGGCGTCGCCATTGGGCGGGGCGATAAAGATGCTGTCGATGCCGAACTTGTCGGCCGCCGCCTTGTAGGGGGCGCACATCTGCACCGGCACGTCGGCGACCAGCACGGAGTCCACGCCTGCCTGCTGGCACTTCTCGTAGAAGCCGTCGATTTTGCGTACATAGACCAGGTTGGCGTAGACCAAGAGGCCAATGGGCAGTTGCGGGTACTTGGCACGGATGCGGCCTAGCAGCTCAAAGCAGTCGTCCGGGGTGGTGTGGCTGGCAAAGGCGCGCAGTGCGGCGCCCTGAATGGTGGGGCCATCCGCTACCGGATCGGAGAAGGGAATGCCGAGCTCGAGGGCATCGGCGCCCCCTGCGACCAGCGCATCGACGATGGCCAGTGACAATTCGGGGGTGGGGTCACCCAGCATCACGAACGGCACAAAGGCGCCCTGATTGGCTTCGTCCAGACGGGAGAAGAGTTGTGCGTAACGGTTCATGACAAGGTTCCTTCTTTCTCGAAAATGTCAGCGACGGTGAAGATATCTTTGTCGCCACGGCCGGAGAGGTTGACGATGAGTACCTGCTCTTTCTCCGGTTCACTGCGGGCCATCTTGAGGGCGTGGGCCAGCGCGTGGGAGGACTCCAGCGCCGGGATGATGCCTTCGGATTTGGCCAGCTCCTGGAAGGCGTCCAGCGCCTCCTTGTCGGTGATGGAGACATACTCGGCGCGGCCGATGGCGGCCAGATAGGCGTGCTGCGGGCCGACGGAGGGGAAGTCGAGCCCCGCCGAGACGGAGTAGGACTCCTGAATTTGCCCCTGCTTGTCCTGCATCAGGTAGGAGTGCATGCCAAAGAAGACCCCCTTGCTGCCGTGACCGAGCGGCGCACCGTGCTCACCGCTCTCGATACCGTGACCACCCGGCTCGACCCCGATCAGGCGCACCTCTTTGTTGTCGATGAAGTCGGCAAACATGCCGATGGCATTCGACCCGCCGCCGACGCAGGCGATCACCGCATCTGGCAGCCGCTCTTCTTTCTTGAAGCACTGGGCCTTGGCCTCTTCGCCGATCATCTTCTGGAACTCCCGCACGATAGTGGGGAAGGGGTGCGGGCCGGCGGCGGTGCCGAGCAGGTAGTGGGCCGACTCGTAGTTGGCAGCCCAGTCACGCAGCGCCTCGTTGCAGGCATCTTTCAGGGTGCTGGAGCCGGAGTGCACCGGAATGACGGTGGCGCCCATCAGCTTCATGCGAAAGACGTTGGGCTTCTGGCGCTCGCAATCCTTGGCACCCATATAGACCCGGCACTTGAGGCCGAGCAGGGCGCAGGCCAGTGCGGTCGCAACGCCGTGCTGACCGGCGCCGGTCTCGGCGATGATCTCGCTCTTGCCCATCCGCTTGGCCAGCAGCGCCTGACCCAGTACCTGGTTGGTCTTGTGGGCGCCGCCGTGCAGCAGGTCTTCACGCTTCAGGTAGAGGCGGGTCTTGGTGCCCTTGGTCAGATTACGAGTCAGGGTGAGCGGGGTCGGGCGACCGGCATACTCGGTCAGCAGTTCCTGAAATTCGGCGATAAAGGCCGGATCATCCTTGGCATCGACAAAGGCTTTCTCCAGCTGGAGCAGGGCGGGGATAAGGATTTGGGGTACGTACATACCGCCAAATTCACCAAAAAACGGGTTGAGCAGGGTCATGGCTTCTTCCTTGTATTAGCTAAATCGAAACATCAAAAAGGGTTGCGTTACAGAGTGCGCAGGGCGGCAAACGCGGCCGCAATCTTGTGTGTATCCTTCTGGCCCGGGGCACTCTCTACCCCGGAGTTGAAATCAAGGCCGAGGCAGCCCACTTGCGCCGCCTGCAGGGCGTTGTCGGGATTGAGCCCCCCCGCCAGCATCAGTTTGTTCTTGTCGAGATGGGCCAGCATGGCCCAGTCGAACGCCTGACCCGTGCCGCCGCTCTGGCTGCCCACTTTTGTATCCAGCAGCAGGCGATCCGCCGGATAGTCGAGGGCGGGCAGCGGCTCGCCGCTTTCTTTGCCAAGAGAGACGCCTATGGCTTTCCAGATCTGGCAGGTCGCCGGCAACAGCGGACGCAGGTTGTCGATATAGGCGGCGTCTTCATCCCCATGCAGTTGCACCGCGGCGAGCCCGAGCGCCTCCACCGTTTTGGCGATGGTCTCTTGCTGGGCATTGCGAAACACCCCCACATAGGCGAGCGGCGCACCCGCCATCACGGCGCGGGCGGCGGGGATGTCCACATAGCGCGGACTCTTTGCCACAAAGATAAGGCCGCCAAACACCGCGCCCGCCTGATGGGCGGCGGCGGCATCGTCGGCGCGGGTCAGGCCGCACACCTTGTTCTGGCCCAGAGTGAGCTTGCGCACAGCAGCCTCCAGATCCGGCTCGGCCATCAGGGATGAGCCCACCAGAAAGCCCTTGGCGTGGTGGCGCAGATCCGCCACCTGGGCGCGGTGGTTGATGCCGGATTCGCTGATCACCACCCGATCGCTCGGGATATCTTTAGCCAGCTGTTTGGTGCGGTTGAGATCGACGCTCAAGTCGCGTAGATCCCGGTTATTGATGCCGATGACCGGCGCCCCCAGCGCGATGGCACGGGTCAGCTCCTCTTCATTGCTCACTTCGGTCAGCACGCCAAGGCCCAGCTCCTTGGCCACCGCGAACAGGGCGCGATACCCCTCGTCGGTGAGCACCGAGAGCATCAGCAGGATAGCGTCCGCCTGATAGTGGCGGGCCAGATAGACCTGATAGGGGTCAATCATAAAATCCTTGCAGAGCACCGGCTGCTGAACACGGCTGCGAACCCGCGGCAGGAAGGCGAAATCCCCCTGAAAGAACTTCTCGTCGGTCAGCACCGAGATGGCGGTGGCGTATTTGCCATAGATGTCGGCGATGGCCTCCGGGCTGAAGTCGTCGCGGATCAAGCCCTTGGAGGGGGAGGCCTTCTTGCACTCCAGAATAAAGCGGGTGGAGCCCGCCTTGAGCGCCCCGACGAAATCCCGATCACTTGGGGTCAGCGCGCTCTGGAAGCTATCCAGCGGCTGGGCCAGCTTGCGGGCGGCAACCCACTCCTGCTTGGCCGCCACGATCTTGCCGAGAATGGTCTGGCTGATGGAGGCCATGTTCAGAAAAGCATGGGGGGCAATAAGGTCTGACATCTCGTTATCCTTGCGAAACTGGGTACTGCCCTGCGGGCGATCTGAGCTAGTGCCTGAGTGAGTGCCGTGCTGGTTCTTGGCTGACATCATGCCTCCTGATGGCTCAGGGTGGCCAACTTGGCAGCGAGCTCTGCCGTCTTGCCGCTTGCCAGCACCGCCAGCACTTCGGCCGCCGCGCTCTTGAGATCTTTCGCCTTGCCCGCCATCAGCAGCAGTGGCGCCACGTTGGCGGCGATGGCGGCGTTGTGGGCCGGGGTGCCACGTCCTTCCAGAATGGCGGCGGTGATGGCGCGGTTCTCTTCAGGCTCACCGCCCTGAATGGCGCTGACCGGATAGGTCTCGAGGCCAAAGTCAGCCGGGGTGATCATGAATTCGCGGATCTCGCCGTCACGGATCTGGGCCACCTGGGTCGGGCCGTGGATGGCAATCTCGTCGAGCCCGGCGCCGTGAACCACCATACCGGTTTTCAGCCCCAGTGCCAGCAGGGTTTCTGCGATGGGGCGCACCAGCTCGGGGGCATAGACCCCCATCAGCTGATAGGTGGGACGAGCGGGGTTGATGAGCGGCCCCAGCACGTTGAACAGGGTGCGGGTCTTGAGGGCCTGACGCACCGGCATGGCGTGGCGCACGCCAGCGTGGTATTGGGGGGCGAACAGGAAGCAGATGCCGAGTTCATCCAGACAGTGGCGTGCCTGCGCCGGGCTCATGTCGAGCTTGATGCCCATCTTGTCCAGCAGATCGCTGGAGCCTGACTTGCTCGAGACCGAGCGGTTGCCGTGCTTGGCCACTTTCAGGCCGCAGGCGGCGGCGACCAGCGCCGAGGTGGTGGAGACGTTGATGGTGTTGAGGCCATCGCCCCCGGTGCCGACGATATCGCAGAACGCATAGTCTGGACGCGGGAAGTCGCGCGCTTCCGCCAAGAGAGCCTCGGCGGCGCCAGCGATCTCCTCCGGGGTCTCCCCCTTGATCTTGAGGGCGGTCAAGAGACTGGCCAGCACAATGGGATCCACTTCGCCACGTACCACCTGGCCGAAGGCGTCGCGGGTACTTTCACGGCTCAGAGACTGACCCTGATAGAGGGTGTTGAGATGTTGATGCATGTTGGTCTCCTTACCTTAACGCACGCTGCTTTCTGGGCGGGTGATATGGGCGAGCGCCTGAGTCAGCAGACGGGCCCCTTCCGAGGTCATGATGGATTCCGGGTGGAACTGGAATCCCAGCACCCGCTCATCCTGCTGCTCAATGGCCATGGGCATGCCCTGATAGTGGGCAATCACCGTCAGCTCTTCCGGTACATAGGTGGCGACCAGCGAGTGGTAGCGGGCCACCGGCAGCGGGCTCGGCAGACCGGCGAAGGCGCCGTGGCCGTTGTGCTCAATCAGGGAGCGCTTGCCGTGGACGATTTCGCCCGCCGCGCCGACGGTGCCACCGTAGGCTTCGCACAGGGCCTGATGACCGAGACAGATGCCGAGGATGGGCACCTGACCGCGTGCCAGCTTGATCAGGTCAATCAGGCAACCCGCTTCATGGGGGGCGCCCGGCCCCGGCGAGAGCACCAGCACGGCGTCCCCTTCACAGGCGGCGATTTCGCTCATGATGCGGCTGGCCGGCAGGCTGTTGCGATAGATCCTCACCGGATAGCCGAGGGAGCGGAACTGGTCGACGAGGTTGTAGGTAAAGGAGTCGAAGTTGTCGAGCAGGAAGATGTTAGTCATGGCTCACGTCCTTATGTTGCTCCTGCTGGGCGTTCAGTGCTTGCAGGGAGGTGCCATGGCTGGCAGCGATGGCGGCCAGCACGGCGGCCGCCTTGGCGCGGGTCTCGTCCGCTTCGGCCTGCGGTTTGGAGTCATAGACCACCCCGGCACCGGCCTGCACATGGGCCATGCCATCTTTCACAAAGGCGGAGCGGATGACGATGCAGGTATCCATCTCGCCTGCACCGTTGATGTAGCCGACGGCGCCGCCGTAGCTGCCGCGGCGCTTGCCTTCCACCATGCGAATCAGCTCGCTGGCGCGGATCTTGGGTGCGCCGGTGAGGGTGCCCATGTTCATGCAGGCCTGATAGGCGTGCAGGGCGTCAAGGTCGGCGCGCAAGGTACCGACCACCTTGGAGACCAGATGCATCACGTGGCTGTAGCGATCCACTTTCAGCAGCTCCTTGACGTAGCGGGTGCCGGGCTCGGAGATGCGGGCGATGTCGTTACGGCCCAGATCCACCAGCATCAGGTGCTCGGCCACCTCTTTTTCATCCTGACGCAGCTCCAGCTCGATGCGGCCATCGAGATCCCGGTTGATGCTGCCATCGGGGTTGAAGCCACGGCGGCGGGTACCGGCGATAGGGTACATCTCGACGTCGCGGCTGGCGGCGCAGAACTTCACCGCGCTCTCCGGCGAGGCGCCAAACAGGGTGAAGCCCTCATCCTGCACGTAGAACATGTAGGGGCTGGGGTTGGTCTGTTTGAGGCGGCGATAGGCGGCCAAGGGGCTGGGGCAGGGCAGGGAGAAGCAGCGGGACGGCACCACCTGGAAGATGTCGCCACGGCGGATAAAGCCCTTGAGCTTCTCCACCTCGGCACAGAACTGCTTGTCGCTCTTGTCCACGCTCATGCCGCCGCTCAGGGGCTGGGTGGTCAGCTCGGCGCTAAGGGGTTGCTGGCAAAGCTGTTTGAAGTCGGTGAGTCGCTCGGTCAGGCGGGTGTATCTGTCTTCCACCTGGCTCTCGTCGCTGTCGCCGCCAAAGATGCAGGCCAGCAGTTGAGTGGTGCGTTCGATATGGTCGATGGTGATCAGGGTCTCGGCCACGTAGAAGCAGTAGTCGGGGCAGTGGTTGCTCCCCTCCGGCACCTCGGGCAGATCCTCGAAGGAAGCGATCAGGTCATAGGCGAAGCTGCCCGCCATAAAGAGCGCCTCTTTACCAAGCTGGCAATCGAGCTCTCGCTGCAGGGTGCGCAGCACGTCCAGCACGCTGCACCCCTTGAGGCGGGAATCTTCGTCCAGCTCCCGATCGGAGGCCGGGAAATCGAGCTGCAGCTCGCCACCTACCAGCGAACGAGCCACCACCGCAGGCAGCCGCTCGGCCAGCAGGCTCTGCAACTGGGCGCCGTTGTCGTTGAGGGTGCGAACCCGCACGGTGCGACCACGGCACTCGATGCGCAGGCAGGCATCGACCAGCAGCAGGCTCTGTTTGCCCGCCTTGGAGTCGATCTCCACCGATTCAAGCAGCAGGTTGTTGGGGCGACCCTGACAGAGGCGGGTATAGAGCGCCAGCGGATCGGCCACATAAGGGGCGTTGAGTTTGAGGGTATCGAATTCACCCAGAGGAAGGCGATGTGTGGCTGTCATAGTGCGTTCCCTTGCGTGTGATGCGGTTTACCGATGTTCATGCGTCTAATCCCGTAAAAATGCTTTGGAAATTGGGTCGGTTCGGGCGGTTTCAGTAGGGTCGCCATCGCCAGGTCATTGCGCTTGTCTGAATTCTCGGTTTCATCACAGGTCCATTTGCCGGATAATAAAAAAGCCCGCTGGGGTCAGCGGGCTTTTTCTTTGGGTTCTTAATTTGCTGTCAGATTACAGGTACAGCAACGACCACACGCCCGCATGTCAGGGAGTGTGCCACCACCAGATGGTCAGGATGGAAGTCGTTTGCATGATAAAGTCCTGTAAAAAGATGTTTGCAATGAAGTGCCTACAGAAAACGATAAAGCCGCGGCCAAGTCAAGTCGCTTTTTAGCCTTCTTTTTTTCAAGCGGGCCCCAAGACAAGAGCGAAACAAGCCGATGAGATTCGATCTTCACTGCCATACCACTGCCTCCGACGGGGTGCTGAGCCCGGCCGAACTGGTGCGCCGCGCCGCTGAAAAACAGGTTGAGGTGTTAGCGGTTACTGACCACGACACCCTTGACGGGCTTGATGAGGTGCGCCGCACCATCGAGACCGAGCAGTTGCCGCTGCGACTGGTGAGCGGGGTCGAGATCTCCACCGGCTGGGAGCATCACGAAATTCATATCGTGGCGCTGGGGGTGGATGAAAAAAATCCGCAGTTGGTGGCGTTTTTGGCCGGACAACGGGCTCGCCGCGAGGCTCGCGCACTGGAAATCGGGCGCCGTCTGGAGAAGTGTCTGATCCCCGGCACCTATGAAGAGGCCAAGGCATTGGCCGGTGATGCGGCTGTGACCCGTGCCCACTTCGCCCGGGTGCTGGTGGCGCGCGGGGTAGCCGACAACATGCAGAAGGTATTCAAAAAGTACCTGAGTCGTGGCAATAAAGGGTATGCCCCGGCCGAGTGGCCCGAGATGAGCGAAGCAATCACAGCCATTCACGCCGCGGGCGGGCTGGCGGTGCTGGCTCACCCCAGCCGTTACGATCTCACCGCCAAGTGGATCAAGCGGCTGCTGGTGGCGTTCAAAGCGGCCGGTGGCGATGCCATGGAGGTGTCATTGCCCCAGCAGAGCCCACAGGAGCGGGCCAATCTGGGTCAGTGGGCGAAAGAACACGATCTGTACATCTCGGTGGGATCGGATTTTCACTTTCCGTCCAACTGGACCGAGCTGGGCCGCCACCTCTGGTTGCCAAAGGAAGGCATGCCGGTCTGGCTGGCCTATCCGGGCCACTTTGGGCTTACCACCGAACAGCATGCCGAGCTGCTGGCGAGCCGCTAACGGCACCAGCGAAGTGGTCACAAACAGGTTAAGGTAGTGTCATGGGTCTTTGATCCGTGACCATACGAGCGGGCAGGTATTGCTGCCCCCATTGCGAGAACAAGCTATGAGTCAGCATTTTTACGTACATCCGGAAAACCCCCAGGCCCGTCTGATCGGTCAGGCGGTACAGATCATCCAGAACGGCGGCGTCATCGTCTATCCGACCGACTCCGGCTATGCGCTGGGTTGCCAGATGGGTGACAAGGGGGCGCTGGAGCGCATCTGCCGCATCCGTCGCCTCGATGCGACTCACGACTTCACCCTGGTGTGCCGCGATCTCTCCGAGATCGCGACCTACGCCAAGGTCGACAACGGTGCGTTTCGCCTGATCAAGCACAACACCCCGGGCGCCTATACCTTCATCTTCAAGGCGACCAAAGAGGTGCCGCGCCGCCTGATGAACGAGAAGAAGAAGACCATCGGTATCCGTATCCCGGACAACAAGATCGCCCAGGCGCTGCTGGAGGCCCTCGGTGAGCCGCTGCTCTCCACCACCCTGATCCTGCCGGACTCCGAGATGGCCGAGTTTGACCCGGAAGAGATCTTCGACAAGCTGGGCAAGCAGATCGATCTGGTGGTCAACGGCGGCTATCTGGGCGAGCAGCCCACCACCGTTGTCGATTTCTCTGACGACGAGCCGGTGCTGCGTCGTCGCGGCGCAGGGGATCCGACCCCGTTTGAGTGAGTCTGCCGACCCTGTTTCCGTGACGGCCCCGCCCCAGGCGGGCGCACCGGTCGCGGAGTCAGCGGGGGAGTCCGTTCTCTCCCACGCCATCCCGTCCCCCATCGCGCGGGTTCTGGGGCAGCCCTATCACGAGCTGCCCCAGGACTTGTTCATCCCGCCCGATGCGCTGGAGGTGTTCCTCGATACCTTCGAGGGGCCGCTCGATCTGCTGCTCTACCTGATCCGGCGCCAGCAGCTCGATATCCTCAATTTGCCGATCCTGCAGATCACCGCCCAGTACATGGAGTACGTGGAGCTGATGCAGGGGCTCAACCTTGAGCTGGCGGCGGAGTATCTGTTGATGGCGGCCTGGCTCGCGGAGATCAAATCCCGCCTGCTGCTGCCCAAGGCGCCGGAGCTGGAGGATGAAGAGGAGGGGGAAGACCCGCGGGTGACCCTGATCCGCCGCCTGCAGGAGTACGAGCGCTACAAGGTGGGAGGCGAGCGCCTCAACGAGCTGCCACGGGTGGAGCGGGAGATCTTTATCGCCGCCGCCTTGCCCCCCGATTTTGGCGCTCTCAAGCCACTGGCGCCCGATGTTTCGCTGGTTGAGCTCGCCCTTTACATGCAAAGTGTGGTAAAACGCGCGACTCATTTCGAACATCACCAGATCCGCCGCGAACAGATCCCGACCCGGGTACGCATGGCGGAGATCCTCGCCATGCTCACGCTGGGGCAGACCCTGCGCCTTGAGCAGGTGCTGCGCGCCGAAGAGGGACGCATGGGGGTACTGGTGACGTTTCTGGCCCTGCTGGAGCTGTGCAAGGAGCAACTGATCTGGATCCTGCAGGCAGAACCCTTGGGTCCAATCCATTTTGCATTGGCCGAGCAGAGCGAGGAGGGCAACCGTGGCGCTGCCCACTGAACGACTCAAGACCTTGATCGAAGCTGCGCTGTTCGTGGCTGGTCGTCCGCTCAACGTCAGCGAGCTGAAAAGCAGCGTGCTGGCCGATTATCCGGTGACCAGTCGCTATGTTCAGCTGCTGTTGGCCGAGATCAGGCAAGATTACAGCGAACGGGGCGTCGAGCTCAAAGAGGTCGCCTCCGGCTGGCGCTTTCAGGCGCGTCAGGAGTATGCCGAAGAGCTTTCAAGGCTCTGGAGCGAGCGGGCGCCGCGCTATTCGCGCGCCGTGATGGAGACGCTGACCCTGATCGCCTATCGCCAACCCATCACCCGGGCCGAGATCGAAGCGATCCGCGGGGTGGCGGTGTCGAGCCAGATAGTGAATACCCTGAAAGAGCGTGGCTGGGTGCGCAGCATTGGCCACAAAGAGGTCGCGGGTCGTCCCGAACTGCTCGCCACCACCAGAGAGTTTCTGGATTACTTTAATCTGCAGAGTCTGGAGCAGCTCCCCGAGCTGGATCCGGAGCTGCAACCCCTGTTGCCCTCGGTGGTGGACGGGGAGAGCGATGCCCGGTGAATGGCGCCCAAGCGTGCCGATTTCACCGAGATGTACATTTTTCAACTGTGGCGAGCGCTTCAACCGGCGTTTGTTACAGTTAACCCCGTTGCCCCTTTGACCAGTGGGCAGCGATCAACAATCAGGTAACCCCGATGAGTGAAAAACTGCAAAAAGTGTTGGCCCGCGCGGGTCACGGCTCCCGTCGTGAGATGGAGGCCCTGATCACCGCAGGTCGGGTCAGTGTGGATGGCAAGGTCGCCACACTGGGGGATCGCGTCGAAGTGAACGCCGTGATCCGGGTGGATGGTCACCAGGTCAAGACCCGCGGGGCAGAGGAAGTGATCTGCCGCGTACTGGCTTACCACAAGCCGGAAGGGGAGATGTGTACCCGTCACGATCCGGAAGGTCGTCCCACCGTGTTTGATCGTCTGCCCAAGATGGAAGGTGCCCGCTGGATCGCGGTCGGCCGCCTCGACGTCAACACCTCCGGTCTGTTGCTGTTCACCACCGACGGTGAGCTGGCCAACCGTCTGATGCACCCGAGCCATGAAGTGGAGCGGGAATACGCGGTACGCGTGTTTGGCGAAATCACCGAAGCCATGCTGCAGCGTCTGCGCAAGGGCGTGCAGCTGGAAGATGGCACCGCCAAGTTCAACAAGATCAAACCGGCTGGCGGTGAGGGTCTGAACCAGTGGTTCAACGTCACCCTGACCGAAGGTCGCAACCGTGAAGTACGCCGCCTGTGGGAATCCCAGGAAGTGCAGGTTAGCCGCCTGATGCGTATCCGCTACGGCGACGTCAAGCTGGACCGCGGCATTCCGCGCGGCGGCTGGCAAGAGCTGAAACTGCCGGAAGTGAACTACCTGCGCGGTCTGGTCAACCTGCCGCCGGAGACAGAATCCAAGGTCGATCTGCAGCAAGATGGCAAAACCAGCCGTCACAAGCAGGCCGCCCAGATCCGTCGCGCCGTGCAGCGTCACAAAGAGATGCAGGGCAAAGAGCCGCGCGCTCGCGCTACCACCGCCCGTCGCAAGCCGCAAGCCTCTACCCGTAACTCAGGTACCGGCAGCAAGTAAGCCGACAACCCGTTGCGTACTGCGCGCCGTCAAATAGCGCGCAGTCGGCCAATAGAAAGGCCCGCACCAGATGGTGCGGGCTTTTTTTGTATCAAATGACCTCCCATCGCTTGCAAAAGGGGAGGCGGGCAAGAGGTTGAGTGGCGTTTCTGTCGTCTGATCGCCCGCAGACTCGTCGCCATGGTTGCTCTGCTCCGGTGAGCTTGTTAGCCTGTGCGGCTCTGATAGAGGAGTGAACGATGAGCAAGGTACTTGATGAGCTGCTGGCGTTGCTGGCGCTGGAAAAAATCGAGGAGGGCCTGTTTCGGGGCCAGAGCCAGGATCTCGGTCTGCGGGCCGTGTTTGGCGGACAGGTAATGGGGCAGGCCTTGTCAGCCGCCAAGCAGACGGTCGAGACCGGCCGTCAGGTTCACAGTTTTCACTCCTACTTCCTGCGTCCGGGGGATGTGACCCGCCCCATCGTCTATGACGTGGAGAATATCCGCGACGGTCAGACCGTCTCTACCCGCCGGGTCAAGGCGATTCAGGGCGGCAAGCCCATCTTCTATCTCAACGCCTCGTTTCAGGTGCCGGCCGACGGCTTCGAGCATCAGGCGCAGATGCCCACCGGCATCACCCCGCCGGAAGCGCTCAAGAGCGAGCTGGAACTGGTGCGTCCCTACGAGAACCTGATCCCGCCCTCCCTGCGCGACAAGATCCTCTGCGAGCAGCCCATCGAGATGCACCCGGTGACCCTGGTCGACCCTATTCGCCCAACGGTGCAGGATCCGGTGCGTCACGTCTGGTTCAAGGCCAATGGCCAGATGCCGGATGATCTGCGGATCCACAAATACCTGCTGGCCTACGCCTCCGACTTCAACTTCCTGCTCACTTCCCTGCAGCCCCACGGGGTGTCGTACTGGGAGCCGGATATGCAGGTGGCTACCATCGATCACTCCATGTGGTTCCACCGGGATTTCCGCTTCGACGACTGGCTGCTCTACGTGGTAGACAGCCCGAGCGCCAGCGGCGGTCGCGGTCTGGTGCGCGGCCAGTTCTTTACCCGTGACGGCATGCTGGTGGCGAGCACCATGCAGGAGGGGGTGATCCGCCGTCGCGGCAGTTAAGGCGCAAAGCGGATAGCAAAACGGGGTGGCTTTGGCCACCCCGTTTTCGTTGCTGCCATTCGCGCTGGGCCAGCGGGATCAGCCGCCGCGCTGGTACTTGAAACGCTTCTTGCGCCGGTAGGGGTAGACATCCTCGAATACCCCCACCTTGATGTTGCTCTGCAGCATCTTCCAGTAGTTGGCGTCGAACATCTCCTTGTGCAGCTGCAGCATGATCTCCCGCACTTGCGGCTTTTGCAGCAGGAAGGTGGCGAACTCCTCGGGGAAGATGTCGTTGGGGGCCACCGAATACCAGGGCTCGGCGCTCCACTCGTCTTCGGGGTAGCGGGGCGGCGGGATCTGGCGGAAGTTGCACTCCGTCATGTAACAGATCTCGTCGTAGTCGTAGAAGACCACCCGGCCGTGGCGGGTGACGCCAAAGTTCTTGAACAGCATGTCCCCCGGGAAGATGTTGGCCGCCGCCAGCTGCTTGATGGCGTTGCCGTACTCCTCCAGCGCGAGCCGGGTCTGCTGCTCGTCCGCCTTGTCCAGATAGAGGTTGAGGGGGATCATCTTGCGCTCGGTGTAGAGGTGCTTGATCACCAGCTTGTCGTCCGTGATGGTGAGGGCCGACGGTGCCACCGTCTTGAGCTCGGCAAGGAGATCCGGCGAGATGCGGTCCAGCGGAAACTCGAAGTTGGTGAACTCCTGGGTATCGGCCATGCGGCCAACCCGGTCGTGCTGTTTTACCAGCCGGTACTTTGCCTTCACCTGCTCGTGGCTCACATCCTTGGGCGGCGTGAACTCGTCCTTGATCACCTTGAACACCACATCGTAGGAGGGGAGGGTGAACACACTCATCACCATCCCCTTGATGCCGGGGGCGATGATGAACTGATCCCGACTCTGGGCCAGATGGTGGCGGTAGTGGCGATAGAGCTCGGTCTTGCCATGCTTCTGGCAACCGATGGCGTTGTAGATCTCGTAATCGGGCTTATGGGGCATGATCTGGCGCAGGAAGGCGACAAACAGTGCCGGTTCACGGGCATAGACCATAAAGTAGGCACGGGCGAAGCCAAACACGATGGAAGCGAGATCCGGCTCGAAGATCACCGTGTCCACATAGATGCTGTGGCCGGTGCTGAGCAGGGGCAGGATAAAGGGGAAGACCTGATCCCGGGCCCGGATCAGCCCCACCAGATAGGCCCCCTTGTTGCGGTAGAACACCTCTTTGAGCAGCTCGATGGCAAACGGCTCGTCATGGAGGATTTGCGGGCCGTTCTCCGCAAGATGGCGGTGGATGTCGACAATATCCCGCTGCTTGTCCTCGTAGGGAAGGGTGAAGCTGTAATCCCCCAAAAGCTGGCTCAGGGTCTGCGGCAAATGGGCCAGATCGGTGCGATAGACCCGCAGCAGGGCGCTTAAATCCGGTTTTTCACCGCGGCTGACAAAGGGGTGGATATAGAGGTTTTCGTCGCGGATGTTGCGATGGCGAAAGATCCGGCGATAGACGGAGTTGAAGAAAGACTCCGCCACCTCGAAGTTTTCGCATTTTGGCAGCAGATCGCTGAAGGCACTCTTGACCTGTTTGAGCAGCGCCTGGGTGGCGTGGTGCTCCCCCATCATCTGGCGGATCGAGCTGGCGGTGGCCCCCACATGGTGGTCATAGAGGCGAATACGCTCGCGCCCCGCGAGCTGCACCCCCAGCCAGTCACTGTTCTCGAAGCGGCTCTTGCTGCCCTGGGTGATCTCGAGAAACCGGCTGTAAAACGACTCGAAGCGTTGCAGAATCGTCTCGGCGACGGCCTGTTCCAATGGCTGCTGCATCTCTCTCTTCCTTGTGATCTGTCGGGCCGATAGCGCGAAGGATTAGGTGTCATTTGTTCACACGTCAGGCCACTATCGCAACATTGAAACGTCTGTTCAAGTGGCAATTTTCGGGGATAAACGGTAGATTGCGCCCCTGTTTTTGCGACTGTTCAAGAGGCCGTCCGGCCTGTGAGGAAACCCGATGAAGCTCTATTTTGTCCTGGTGGCACCTGCCCGTCCTGCGAATGTGGGGGCGGCTGCCCGCGCCATGAAAACCATGGGATTCGATGCCATGCGACTGGTGGCGAGCCGGGTACATGAAGAGGAGGAGGCGAGCTGGGTGGCCCACGGCGCCCAGGAGATCCTGACTCAGGCCGAGGCGTTCGACACCCTGCCCGAGGCGCTGGCGGACATGGATCTGGTGATCGCCACTACCGCCCGTGAGCGCGGTCGCTACCAGCACTACCTCACGCCGGGGGAGATCCGCGAGCAGATCCGCGCCAAGCCATCGCTCGGCAAGGTCGCCATCGTCTTTGGCTGCGAGGAGTCGGGGCTCTCCAACGAACAGCTGGCCGAGGTCGATCTCATCAGCTATCTGCCGCTCAAGGTGAGCTACCCGTCGCTCAATCTGGGGCAGGCGATCATGCTCTACGCCTACGAGATGAGTCAGCTGGTGGATGAGCTGAACGCCGACGGCGCCGCTGCGGTAGCAGAAAATTTTGATAACGCCGGGCAGGTTCGGGTGCTGAAAAGCAAAACAGCAGAATTGCTTGGTGAACTAGGAGTTTTGCAGGATGAAAAACTGCATCAATGGGTGATGGACCGGGTGCCCATGCTGCCGCAGCGGGATTTGAACATGCTCCATCTGCTCTGCAAAGACCTTGCGCGCCGATTTGGGCGTGAGTAGCAAAGAGGTTTAAGTTGACAGCCCATCGCCCGCCGCGGTATTGCTAAAAGCCAGCTTCGTCAACGAGTGTTCGTCATGCAGTTATTCACCAACGTCATCACCACCACCATTATTACCGGTACCACCACAGGTGGCACTGGGGCCGGTTGATGCGCTGACGAACAAGCACAGAAATCAGAAAAGGCCCGTACCCACCCAGTACGGGCCTTTTTGTTGGATTGGTTTTTAGATTGAATTTCATAGATTTACAGGGAGAGAAAGCGATGAGAGTGTTGAAATTTGGCGGGTCTTCACTGGCCGATGCAGAGCGTTTTTTACGGGTGGCCGATATCGCGGTCAATACCCACGGCCAATCTCAGGTAGCCCTGGTGCTGTCTGCGCCTGCCAAGGTGACCAATCATCTGGTGGCGCTGGTGGAACAGACCAGTCGCGGCATGGATGCCAGTTCCACCCTGTTTGAAGTCAACGGCATCTTCTCCCGCCTGCTGGCCGGGTTGAAGGCGGCTTATCCGGCGCTCGATGACAAGGCGCTGTTGGCCCGTCTCACCGCCGAGCTGGATCAGGTTGAGCGGCTGATGCAGGGCATCCGTCTTCTGGGCCTCTGCCCGGACAACGTGCAGGCGCGCATTCTGAGCCGTGGCGAGAACCTCTCCATCGCTTTTATGCACGAACTGCTGCGGGTGCGCGGTCTGGATCTGGAGCTGATCATACCGGAAGAGCTGCTGGTCACCGACGGCGGCTATCTGGAAGCCCACGTCGATATCGAAGCCTCCCGTCTGCGCTTTGCCGCCAAGGGTCTGCGTAGCGATTGCCTCTACCTGATGCCGGGCTTTACCGGCGGCAGCGACAAGGGCGAAACCGTGCTGCTGGGCCGTAACGGCTCCGACTACTCCGCCGCCGTGCTGGCCGCCTGTGTCGATGCAGAGTGCTGCGAGATCTGGACTGACGTCGAGGGCTGCTACAGCTGCGACCCCCGTCTGGTACCGGATGCCTACTTGCTGAAAACCCTCTCTTACAAGGAGGCGATGGAACTCTCCTACTTCGGCGCCAAGGTGCTGCACCCGAAAACCATCGCGCCGGTGGCCCAGTTCCATATTCCCTGCCTCATCAAGAACAGCTTCAACCCACAAGGTCCGGGCACCCTGATCGGCCCCGAGAGCGGCGACGATGACCTGAAAGTGAAGGCCATCTCCGACTTGTCCGGCATGTGCATGTTCAACGTCTCCGGCCCCGGTATGAAGGGGATGGTCGGCATGGCCGGTCGCATCTTCTCCGCCGTCTCCCGCGCCGGGGTCAGTATCGTGCTGATCACCCAGTCATCTTCCGAGTACAGCGTCAGCTTCTGTATCCACAGCTACGACAGTGAGAAGACCCGCAAGGTGCTGGAGCGCGAGTTCGAGCTGGAGTTCAAAAACCAGCTGCTGGAGCCGCTGGATATCATCAGCGATCTGGCGATCATCTCCCTCATCGGTGACGGCATGCGCACCAGCAAAGGGATGGCAGCCCGTTTCTTCACCTCGCTGGCGCAAGCCTCCATCAATATCGTCGCCATTGCGCAGGGCTCCAGCGAGCGCTCCATCTCGGCGGTGGTGCGGGATCGCAAGGTGGCGGAAGCCATCAAGGCGTGTCACCAGAACTTCTTTGGTAGCCAGCACTTTATCGACCTCTTTGTGGTCGGGGTCGGCGGCGTCGGTGCCGCGCTGGTGGATCAGATTGCCCGCCAGCAACCGGTACTGGCCGAGCAGGGCACTGGCCTGCGGGTGGTGGGCATCGCTAACAGCCGCCAGATGGCGGTCAACAAGGATGGCCTCAACCTCGCCAACTGGCGCGAACAGCTGGTCGAGGCCCGCGACAGCTTCTCGCTGGAATGGGTGAAAAAGCTGGTGGAAGATAGCCATATCATCAACCCGGTGATCGTCGATTGCACCTCCTCCGAGGCGGTGGCCGTGCAGTATGCCGACTTCCTGGCCGCCGGTTTCCATGTGGTCACCCCGAACAAGAAGGCCAACACCGGTTCGCTCGATTACTACAAGGCGCTGCGCCGCACTGCTCGTCAGACTCGCCGCAAGTTCCTGTACGAGACCAACGTGGGTGCGGGCCTGCCGGTTATCGAGAACCTGCAGAACCTCATCAAGGCCGGTGACAAGCTGCGTGCCTTCGACGGCATCCTCTCCGGTTCCCTCTCCTTTATCTTCGGCAAGCTGGACGAGGGGATGGCCTTCTCCGAGGCGACTCAAATCGCTCGCAGCAACGGCTTTACCGAGCCGGATCCCCGCGACGATCTCAACGGCATGGATGTGGCGCGCAAGCTGCTCATTCTGGCTCGTGAAGCCGGCATGGCGCTGGAGCTCTCCGATGTGGAGGTGGAGCAGGCGCTGCCGCCATCTTTTGTAAAAGAGGGTGATGCCAGCGAAGATGTGGAGTCTTTTATGGCCCGCCTGCCCGAAGCCGACGGCTGGTTCCGCGACCAGTTCGCCGCGGCCCAGCGTGAAGGCAAGGTGCTGCGCTACGTGGGTTCCATCGAGGGTGGCAAGTGCAAGGTCGCCATCAAGGCGGTCGGTGGCGACGAGCCGCTGTTCAAGGTCAAAGACGGGGAGAACGCGCTCGCCTTCTTTTCCACCTACTACCAGCCGATCCCGCTGGTGCTGCGCGGCTATGGCGCCGGTACCGAAGTGACCGCGGCGGGCGTCTTTGCCGACGTGCTGCGCACCCAGAACTGGAAGCAGGAGTTGTAAGCATGAGTTCAGACATGTACCCCTCTTATATGAGTGAAGGCGGCAGCGTGGTCGCCTATGCGCCCGCCTCCAGCGCCAACCTGAGCGTGGGATTTGATGTACTGGGGGCTGCGCTCGCCCCCGTGGATGGCTCTCTGCTCGGCGATCGGGTGCAGGTGAAAGTGGCAGACGTTCCGTTCGCCCTCTCAGCCGTGGGCCGCTACGCCCACAAGCTGCCGGACGATCCGAAAAAGAATATCCTGTTCGACTGCTGGGTCGCCTATGGCGAGGCGCTGGAGAAGCGCGGCCTTAAACTCAAGCCGCTTGAAATGGTGCTGGAGAAGAACCTGCCGGTGGGCTCGGGTCTGGGTTCCAGCGCCTGCAGCGTGGTGGCGGCCCTTGAGGGGCTCAACGCCTTCCACGGCGAGCCGCTTGATGAGCACGACATGCTGCTGCTGATGGGGGAGATGGAAGGCAAGATCTCCGGCTCCGTTCACTACGACAACGTGGCCCCCTGCTATCTCGGCGGCATGCAGCTGGTGCTGGAAGAGCACGGCGTTATCAGTCAGGGCATTCCGGTGTTCGATCAGTGGTACTGGGTGGTCTGTTACCCGGGCACTGTGGTCTCCACCGCAGCCGCCCGCGCCATCCTGCCGGCCCAATATCGCCGTCAGGATTGCCTCACCTACGGTCGTCGGCTGGCTGCCTTTGTCCACGCCAGCTACACCGGGCAGGAGGGGCTGGCGGCGAGCGTACTGAAAGACGTGATTGCCGAACCCTACCGCGCGGCGCTGATCGAAGGCTTTAACGAGGTGCGGGCGCAGGCGGCCCAGAACGGGGCGCTGGCTACCGGCATCTCCGGCTCCGGTCCCACCGTATTTGTGGTGATGAAGGATCTGGCGCAGGCCGAGCGGATGAAAGATTGGATGGAAGCACATTTCGTGCAGAACGAAGATGGATTTGCCCGGGTCTGCAAACTGGACATGGCCGGGGCACGGGTAACAGGAAGCGAGCTATGAATCTCTACAACATCAAGGACAACAGCGAACAGGTGAGCTTCGCGCAGGCGGTGCGTCAGGGCTTGGGTCGCGAACAGGGGCTCTTCTTCCCCGAACAACTCGAGCCGCTTGCCGATGTGGATGCCCTGCTCGATCTGCCGCTGGCCGAACGCTCTGCTCGCATCCTGAGCCACCTGCTGGGGGACGAAGTGCCCGCAGCGAAAGTGAGCGAGCTGATCAATGCCGCCTTCACCTTCCCGGCGCCGCTGGTGAAACTCAAGGATGGCACCTATGCCCTTGAGCTGTTCCATGGCCCGACCCTGGCGTTCAAGGATTTCGGCGGCCGCTTTATGGCCCAGTGCCTCGCGGCGTTCAGAACAAATGACAAGATCACCATCCTCACCGCCACCTCCGGCGACACCGGCGCCGCCGTGGCCCATGCCTTCTACGGGCTGGAGGGGATCGAGGTGGTGATCCTCTATCCCAAGGGCAAGATCAGCCCCCTGCAGGAGAAGCTCTTCTGCACCCTCGGCGGCAATATCCGCACCATCGCCATTGACGGCGACTTCGACGCCTGTCAGGCGCTGGTGAAACAGGCTTTTGACGACGAGGCACTGAAAAAGGCTATTGGCCTCAACTCCGCCAACTCCATCAATATCAGCCGTCTGCTGGCGCAGGTTTGCTACTACTTCGAGGCGGTGGCCCAGTTGCCGAAAGCCGATCGCGCCAAGGCGGTGATCAGCGTGCCGTCCGGCAACTTTGGCAACCTCACCGCAGGCTTGATTGCCAAGGCGCTAGGGCTGCCGGTGAAGCGCTTTATCGCCGCCACCAATGCCAACGACACCGTGCCGCGCTACCTGAAAACCGGTCAGTGGGAGCCGCACCAGACAGTGGCAACCCTGTCGAACGCCATGGATGTCAGTCGCCCCAACAACTGGCCGCGAGTGGAAGAGCTTTGCCGTCGCAAGGGTTGGGCGCTGGAGACCCTGGGGTCAGGCATGCGTGACGATGCCCAGACCCGCGATGCACTCAAGCGCCTGCACCAGCAGGATTACCTGTGCGAACCTCATGGCGCCATTGCCTGGGATCTGCTGGGGGAACAGCTGGCCGAGGACGAAGTGGGGGTGTTCCTCTGCACCGCCCATCCCGCCAAGTTCAAGGAGTCGGTGGACGAGATCCTGAGTCTGGATGTACCGCTGCCCGGCCCGCTGGCCAAGCATGCCGAGCTGCCGCTGCTCTCCGTTAATTTGCCTGCGGAGTTTGCCCGGTTAAGGGCGTTTTTGGTGGGTTAAGCCGCCGAGCTGAGATAACCGATAGAAATAAAAATCCCCCGGTAACGGGGGATTTTTGTGGGTGAAAGTCGGAATCTAAAGGCAACTGGCAATATCACGAAATATTTGTATCGCGAGCGTCCGATTACGCTTCGCTAATCGAGCCTCATGTACAGGATCTTTAGCGGCAACCAATTGAAATAGATATAAAAAAGGCTTCGTTTGTGATCTGATTTTATCGC
>NZ_JAPDBM010000039.1:0-48789 GCF_027705265.1 Aeromonas sp. QDB11
GCCCGACCAAGCATTTTTATTATTCCAGATTTTTTGAACGTGTGTAGGTGGTTTTTCTACACAATCATGTGAGGGTAACGAACTCTTCTGCACTGGTCGGATGGATAGCCACGCAGTTGTCGAAATCTGCCTTGGTGGCCCCCATCTTCATGGCGACGCCGAAGCCTTGCAGGATCTCGTCCATCGCAAAGCCGATACCATGCAGACCGACCACCTTCTCTTCCGGGCCGACACAGACCAGCTTCATCCGGGTGGGCTGGCGATGCTGGGTCAGTGCCGAGTACATGGCGGTGAACTGGCTGCGGTAGACCTTCACCTGGTCCTCGCCGTATTCGGCGATGGCTTCCGGTTCGGTCAGGCCGATGGTGCCGATGGGCGGGTGGCTGAACACCACGGTCGGCACCAGATCGTAGTTGAGGTGCTCGTTCGGCTTGTTGTTGAACAGCCGCTCGGAGAGACGGCGGCCCGCCGCGACGGCTACCGGCGTGAGCTGGATGCGACCCGTGTTGTCACCCACCGCATAGATGTTGGCGACGGAAGTGTTCTGGAACTTGTCGGTCGGGATAAAGCCCTTCTCGTCCAGCGCGATGCCTGCGGCGGCCAGATTCAGGTTGTCGGTAGCCGGTACCCGGCCGATGGCCCAGATCAGGCAGTCGACGGTGAGGTGGCGACCATCTTCCAGTTGCAGGGTCAGGCTGTTGTCAGCGTTCTTGAGCACGGCTTTGGGAGTGGCGTAGGTGTGCAGCTTGGGCCCTTCCTGCGCCATGATTTCGACCAGTGTCTCGTGGATCATGGGGTCGAAGTTGCGCAGCGGCGCGTGCTTGCGCACCACCAGATGGGTCTCTGAGCCGAGCGCCTGCATCACCCCTGCGATCTCGACTGCGATGTAGCCCGCACCCACTACGGCAACCCGCTTGGGTTGGCTTTGCAGGTCAAAGAAACCGTCGGAGTCGATACCCAGCTCGGCACCCGGGATCGCCGGAATTTCCGGGCGGCCACCGGTAGCGATCAGGATATGATCGGCCGTGTAGTGCTCGCCATTGACCTCGATGGTGTTGCTGCTGACGAAGCGGGCGAAGCCCTTGATGACGGTGATCTGGTTCTTGCCCAGCACGTTCTGATAGGACTGGTGAATGCGGCCGATGTAGGCCTGGCGGGACTCGACCAGCTTGGCCCAGTTGAAGTGGTTGAGGGTGGTGTCAAAGCCGTAGTCGGCGCCATATTTCAGGGCATCGGCGATTTGGCCGGCATACCACATGGCCTTCTTCGGTACGCAGCCTACGTTGACGCAGGTTCCACCCAACTCTTTGGCTTCAATCAGGGCAACTTTCTTACCGTACATGGCAGCCCGGTTGGCAGAGGCGATACCGCCGCTGCCGCCGCCGATGGCGATATAGTCAAAATGCTGTGCCATTGCGAGGTTCTCCGCTCATTAAGAATGCAATCACAGCATGATGGGGATAAAGCGGCTGGCTCACAAGAGCCAGCGCTCAGTTATGTTGGATCGGCAGGCGAATATGGAACTGGGCGCCCTGGCCCGGTTCGCTGGCACAGCTGATACGGCCTTTCAGCAGTTGCACCACCAGGTTGTAGATGATGTGGGTGCCAAGACCGCTGCCGCCCTGACCCCGCTTGGAGGTAACGAAGGGATCGAAGATGCGGGGCAAGATTTCGGGCGGGATGCCGCGGCCGTTGTCCGAATAGTCGATAAACAGCTCCTCTCCCTGCTGTTCCACCTTGATGGTGATCTTCTTCGGTTTGTCCCAGCTGTCGAACCCGTGGTTGATGGAGTTGAGGATCAGGTTCGAGTAGATCTGGGTAAAACTGCCCGGGAAGGAGAAGATCGACAGCTTGGGATCGCACTGAATATCCACTTCGCACTGGCTCTTCTTCAGTTTGTGGCCAAGCGAGACCACCACCTGATGGAGGTTGTCGGCGAGACTGAAGTTGTAGCGCGCTTCCGATGACTGGTCGACAGCAACCTGCTTGAAGCTGGCAATCAGCTCGGAGGCGCGCCGCAGGTTGCTCTGCAGCAGTTGCATCGACTCGTCGAGGTTGACGGTGAACTCGTTGAGATAGGAGCGAGACAGCTGCTTGGAGTCGATATGAGACTTGAAGTCGGCGACCCGCTCTTGCAGGTAGGAGGAGGCGGTCACGCTGATGCCGATCGGAGTGTTGATCTCGTGTGCCACCCCGGCCACCAGCGAGCCGAGGGAGGCCATCTTCTCCGACTCCACCAGGGTCTGCTGGGCCTGTTTCAGGTCGTCGTACGCCTTGCCCAGCTGGTTGTTGGCTTCACTCAGGCTGCGGGTGCGTTCCACCACCTTGCCTTCCAGCTGTTCGTTGAGCTGGATTATCTCCCGCTCGACCTTTTTCAGCTGGGTGATGTCGTAGCCAAACCCGATCTGGTATTTGAGGTTGGGGCCATCGTAGAAGGGAACGAAGGTCCATTGCAGCACCAGCTCGTGGGCCTGCTGGTCATGCATGATGACCTCCTGATCTGCCAGCGAACCCTCTGCGGCCAGGATGTTGTTCAGCTCTTCCCGCTGGGTCGGGCTGACAAACAGATCCAGCCAGTTGTGCTGCAGCAGCTCCTGCTGGTGGTAGCCGGTCAGCAGGATGGCGGCCGGGTTGATGCTGGCAATGGTCAGGTCTGGCTCCATGCAGCAGATGACCATGTTGGCCGAGTTGATCAGGGTGGCGGAGAAGTCCCGCTCCTGCTGCAACTGTTCAGCCGCCTGATGGCGGGCAACCAGTTCATCACGCAGTCTGGTGCGCATCTGGTTGAGGGTGGCGACCAGGGTATCCAGCTCATCGGGTTTCTTGCGCGGTTGCGGGCGTCCCTCCAGCTCCAGCTCCATATCGAGCCGGTCCAGATTGAACTTCTGGGCGTAGCTGGCGATGCGATTGAGGTGCCGCACCACCAGATAGTAAATGATGATCAGAATACAAAATGAGACCACCAGGGTCTTGATGGTCTGGCTGACCATGATCAGCACCGATTTTTCGATGAGGCGCTGGTAGATCTGCTCGAGAGAGGCGGCAACGAACAGCTTGCCCACGATTTCACCCTGATAGGTGAGGTTGAATTCGCGGGAGATATCGTAGCTTTCCCGTTCGGTCCCCTGGGTCAACAGCGGGACTTCGGAGTTGCCGAGCATCTCCTTGACCATCACGAACTGCATGTTGGGCAGGTTCATGATCCCTTCGATCTGCACCTTGACCTGCTCTTCATCCAGGTTCCACAAGCTGGCGGCGATGGGTTGCAGGAAAGAGGCCTCGATCTGGCCGATGCTGTCTTCGATAACGGCCACATCCTTGCGGTAATCCCAGGCGAGTTGCAACACCGTAATGATCATCGCCAATACGGTACTGCACACCAGAATGTAGGAGAGCAGGCGGTATGAGAGTCCGTTGCGGCCTACGGCCTCGGCGGTCTTGGAGATAAGTCCTGACATGGCGTCCTTGCGGTCTGGATGTGATGTTTTTTAGTTTAACTGCTTCATGCACTTATGTCGTCTTTCCTGCGAAGCATAAAAAAGGCCCCGTGTCGGGGCCTTGGCGTGTCGTGATGATCAGTGTCCGCTGTTTGCCTTGGGCGGAATGGTTTCATCGAATACCGGCAACGGTTTGTGCTCGGAAGCCAGATAGGTGTAGATCACTGGCAGCACGAACAGGGTGAACAGGGTACCGATGGCGAGACCGGCCACGATGACGATACCGATGCTGAAACGCTGGGCCGCACCGGCGCCAGTGGCGTAGAGCAGCGGGATCAGACCGGCAATCATGGCGGCGGTGGTCATCAGGATCGGACGCAGACGCACCTTGGCAGCCTGCATCACGGCTTCCATCCGGTTCATGCCGCGCAGCAGCTGCTCTTCTTTCGCCACTTCACAGATCAGGATGCCGTGCTTGGTAATCAAGCCAACGAGCGTGATCAGGCCCACCTGGGAGTAGATGTTCATGGTCGCCAGTCCCCATGCCAGGGCAATCAACGCCCCACTGATGGCGAGCGGTACCGAGACCATGATGACCAGCGGGTCACGCACCGACTCGAACTGGATGGCCAGCACCAGGAAGATGATGGCCAGTGCCAGCGCGAAGGTGGCATAGAGCGCATTGCCTTCGGTGACGAACTGACGGGCTTCACCCATGAAGTCGTAACGATAGCCTTGCGGTAGCTTCTCGTCGGCGACGGTCTGGAACCAGTTGATCGCATCACCCATGGCCACGCCCGGAGCCGGAACGGCGCCGATGGTAGCGGAGTTCAGCTGGTTGAAGTGGGGCAGGGCGCGAGGCTCGCCAACTACTTCAATGGTGATCAGACTGCCGAGCGGGATCGACTTGCCGTCTGCGGCCCGCACGTAATAGCCCTTGATGGACTCCGGATTGAGACGGTATTTGCGCTCGACCTGCGGGATCACCTCGTAGGAGCGGCCATCCAGGTCGATACGGTTGACGTAACCGTCCGCCATCATGGTACCCATGGTGATACCGATGTCCTGCATGGTGATGCCGTAGGCACCCGCCTTGTCCTTGTCGATGCGGATCTTCATGGTGGCGGAGTCGTAGTTCAGATCGAGATCCGAATAGACGAACTGACCGTTGCCCTGAGCGGCAGCCAGAATCTCGCCGGCCACCAGGAACAGGCTTTCGAAGCTGTTCGGGGTAGTGATGACGAACTGGATCGGCAGACCACTGGAGGCACCTGGCAGTTCCGGGAACTGGAAGGTGGTGATGGCCATACCCGGAATGTCTTTCACCAGATTGGCGACCCGATCCAGCACCTCTTTCTGGCTCGCTTCACGCTGACTCCAGGGTACCATGGAGGCGATACCGAACGCCTGGTTGGCGTTGAATACCCCCGAGAAGACCTGGGAGAAGGCGATTTCCGGCTGCTCATCCAGGATCTTGTTCACATCCGCCATGGTGTTTTCGATGTAGTCCAGGTTGGCGTTGGACGGTGCGGTACCCAGCACCGCCATGACCCCCTTGTCCTCTGACGGGGCCAGTTCACTCGGGATGAACTTGAACAGCAGCGGCAGGCTGCCGAACACGATGACGGCGAACGCCACGATGACGATGCGCTTCTTCATCACCGCATGCAGCATGCTGTCGTAGCGATCGGTCATCCGTTCCAGCAGGTGGTGGACAGTGCTCTCGAATTTACCCGGCGTTTCATTGGCCTTGAGCATCTTGGAACACATCATCGGCGACAGAGTCAGCGCGATGATGCCCGAGACGAACACGGCGCCCGCCAAGGTCAGGGCAAACTCCTTGAACAGGGAACCGGTGATGCCGCCCATCAGGGCGATAGGGGCGTATACCGCCGCCAGCGTGACCGTCATGGCGATGACCGGCACCGCAATTTCACGGGTACCGATGATGGCGGCCCGGAACGGCTCTTCCCCCTCCTTGATATGGCGGTCGACGTTCTCCAGCACCACGATGGCGTCATCCACCACCAGACCGATCGCCAGCACCATCGCCAGCAGGGTCATCAGGTTTATCGAGAAGCCGAACATATCCATCATCATCACCACGCCGATAAGGCTGAGCGGAATGGTAATGATCGGGATGATGACCGCGCGGAATGAACCGAGGAACAGGGTGATGACCACCAGTACGATGGCAGCCGCCTCCAGGATGGTCTTGATAACCTCGTGAATGGACTCGTTGATCGCCACGGTGGAGTCATACATCACGTTGAGATGCATGGTGCTTGGCATGTTGCGCTCAAGGCTCGGCAGCAGATCCAGCACATCGCGGGCGATGTTGATGGGGTTGGCTGTCGGTGCGGCGTTGACCGCCATGACTACCGCTTCGCGGCCGTTGGCGCTGGCACGATAGATGTCGTGGCTCTTCTCCAGGCTCACCTTGGCAATGTCGGAGAGGCGGATCACCTTGCCGTCACGGGTGGCAACCACCAGACGCTTCAGCTCGTCGACATCCTTGACCTGGGTCTCGGCGTTGCCGTTGAACAGGGTGAAGTAACCGGTCGCCTGACCTGTCGCGGACTGATAGTTGTTGCTGTTGAGCACCGTCATCACGTCGCTGGCGGTCAGGTTGAAGGCCGCCATCTTGGCCGGATCCAGCCATACCCGCAGGGCAAACTCGACACCGCCGTAGAGGTCAACCTTGGAGACCCCGCCGACAGTAAAGAGCTGCGGCTTGATAACCCGCTCCAGATAGTCGGTGATCTGGCTGGAGTTGAGCTCCGGGCTGGTAAAGCCAAGGTAGAGCACCGCCGTGGTTGAACCGGTGGAGGAGGTGACCGACGGGTCTTCCGCCTCTTTCGGCAACTGGGAGCGCACCGAGTTCACCTTCGCCAGGATGTCGGACAGCGCGGCGTTGGGGTCGGTGTTGAGCTTCATGTACGCGGTGATGGTGGAGCTGCCCAGCTGGCTGGATGAGGTCATGAAGTCGATGTTGTCGGCTTGCGCGACCGCCTGTTCCAGCGGTTGGGTGATGAACCCCTGGATCAGGTCAGAACTGGCGCCATAGTAGCCAGTACTGACGGTGATCACCGTGTTGGTCACCTCGGGGTATTCCCGTACCTGCATCTTGAAGATGGCCTGAAAGCCCAGCAAGGCGATCAGGAAGCTGAGCGAGATCGCCAGCACAGGCCGTTTTATAAATATGTCAGTAAATCGCATCGCAGATCTCCGCGCTTACAGCATCGGGGTTTGTGCCGGGACGGCCAGGGCATCGTTCTCGACCACATGCACCTTGGTGTCGTTGCTCAGGCGAACCTGACCCGACAGTACGATCTGGTCACCGGCCTGGATGCCGGAGAGCACATGCACATCGTTGCCACGGCGCTCACCCGCCTTGACCACCACCTGCTTGGCCCGCAGCACTTTCACCTTGTTGCCTTCCTTGTCAGTCTCTTCGCCCTCTTTGAGCACGTAGACGTTCTGACCGTAAAGGGTGAAGGAGATGGCGGTTTGCGGGATCACAATCTGATCTTTCACCGTCGGCAGAATGATGCTGGCGCGGGCGAACATACCGGAACGGAGCTGACCGTCGTTGTTCGGGATGTCAGCCTGCACCTGGATCAGGCCGCTCTGGTAGTTGACCGCTGGTTCGATGGCGGTGATGTGACCGTCAAACTGGGTTTGCGGATAGGCATCCACATTGATCTTGATGGTCTGGCCCAGGGTGATTTTGGAGATATCGGTCTGGGGCACAGTGAAGCGCAGACGCATCACGCTGGTATCTTCCAGCCGCACGATATCGGTGCCCGGCTGCAGATACTGGCCGAGGAAGACGTTACGCAGGCCAACGACACCACTGAACGGCGCGCGCACTTCACGGCGGGTAATGGTCGCCTTCAGGCTCTCGATATCCGCTTCCAGCGAGCGATAGGCCGCTTCCGCCTCATCCAGCTGCTCTTTGGAGATGGAGCTGGTCTTGTAGAGGTTCTGGAAACGCTCGAACTTGGCCTTTGCCGCCGGCAGCTTGGCCTGGGAGGCGCGCAGATTGGCCCGCTCCACGGTGGAGTCCAGACTCAGCAGCAGCTGTTCGGCCTTGACCGGTTTGCCCGATTCGAAGGTGATGGCATCGATGGTGCCCGCCAGCTCGGTGGAGAGGGTCACCCCCTGATTCGGCTCGATGAAGCCGATCGCTTCGATGGTCGGTACCCAATCCTGCGCCTTGGTCACCATGGCGGTGACTGGGAACTCGGGTTCCGGCCGGTTGGCCATGTATTGGGCAATCATCTTCTGTTTGAACAAATTGAAGCCGATGACGCTGCCAAACAGGGCGATCGCTATCAGCAACATAATGGCCATCCATTTTTTCATGAACAGGCTCCTGAGGTGGAAATGTAGGGGAGTAAAATGGCATTCCAGCTGGCGCGGATCGCGGTTTCCAACTGCGATTCGGTCAACGTGATGTTGTGTACCCTGCACTGCAGGGCAAGATGCATGACACTGTCCAGACTCAACACCTGGAGTGCCCGTATCGGTAAGTCAATAAACAGTCCTTGTGCCACGCCCTGTGCAAAAAAGCGGTCCAGAGGTTCCCATGCCGCCAGGATGACCGGATTGGTTTCCAGGTCTGCCCCCAATGGCGAGCTCTCGTACTGCAATTTGCACTTGATGGCGTTTGGTTCGTTAACAAAAATGGTATGAATATTGAGCCATAGTTGGCGAAATTGTTGAAATGAAACTTTATCGACATCTACACCGGCCATGACCATGGGGACACACTGCAAGATAGTGTGTTGATGCAGTTGCCGGATCAGGTCATCCTTGTCGCCAAAGTAGCGATAGATGGTGCCGGTAGCCACGTTGGCCTTTTTGGCGACTTCCGCAATCGACAGACCATGAAAACCCCGCTCACCCAGCACCTCATGGGCTGCGTTGAAGATGCTCTCTTTCTTATCCGGAATCATCAGTGTGTCTTTCAATTGAATGAACGTTCATTCATTTTAGGTGGGTGTCAAATCAAGTCAAGGTTGCAAGACAATTTGACATGGGAATTACCCCTTTTCGGGGGGCAGGCAGGGGATAAGTGGAAGAAAAATGCACGATGTGTTTGAAAAAGCAACGGTCAGTGCATTGATGGCAGAAAAGTGTAGACAAACCCCCGTCCATCATCAATAATGCGCCCCGTTCGACAGCGTAGCGCCCGTAGCTCAGCTGGATAGAGCGCTGCCCTCCGGAGGCAGAGGTCACAGGTTCGAATCCTGTCGGGCGCACCATCAAACGTGCGCCGGTTAAACGGGCGTGTTGTGGAACGAAAACAGCTGTGGTGGCTGTAGCTCAGTTGGTAGAGTCCCGGATTGTGATTCCGGTTGTCGTGGGTTCGAGCCCCATCAGCCACCCCATTTTACAGCTTGTCAGGTATGCGAAGGTGGCGGAATTGGTAGACGCGCTAGCTTCAGGTGTTAGTGCCCCCCGGGTGTGAGGGTTCGAGTCCCTCTCTTCGCACCATACTTGCTGTATGATGAGGATGACCATCAGGTCGTCTTTGTTTTTTGAAGTAAACTATTTTGAAAGAAATAGCCTCGGTGATTAGCGCAGTCCGGTAGCGCATCTGGTTTGGGACCAGAGGGTCAAAGGTTCGAATCCTTTATCACCGACCACATTTAGAAAAACCCCGCTTCGGCGGGGTTTTTTGCTTTCTGGCCTTCGCTGCACCAGCTCTCCCCTATCTCTGTTACGTCTGTTTACACTCTATCCGGGCAGCGCGCCCCGGCTTTCGGTTATGCTGCTGCCTCGAGTCACTGACAACCGGATGTCATCGGCCCATTTCAGGCGTTTTTCCATGAATAATAAAATTTCCGTTGCTTGCACTCCTGCCATACTGGCTGCCTTGCTGCTGGGGGGGTGTACCATCAAGCCGCCATCAACCGATGTGATGATGGGCTCCATTACTTCGCAACCGCAGGAGCGGGCGCTCTCTCCCTTGCTGACCAGCGGCGATTTTTGCGTCGCGGTGTCGCAACAGAAGGTGCTGGCCCTCTCCTGCAGCGGCAAAGACGATCAGCTATTCGAGTGGGATCTGGGGGAGTTGCGCCTGCAGGATCGTTGTCTGCAAGCCAAAAACGACAGCGAGTTGATGCTGGCCCCCTGTGACGGTCAGCCGCAGTGGGAGTGGCAAAAGGACCGGCTGTTCAACAGCAAGGTCTCCCGCTGCCTCGATGTGGCCGGGCGACGCCATACTCCCGGCACGCCGCTGCGGCTGGCCGAATGTTACGGTGGCGCAAACCAGAGTTTCAGCTGGCAACGGCCCAACCCCTGGCTGGAGACCCTGAAAAAACAAAGCCTCACATGGTGAGGCTTTGCTATCTCTATTCGGCGTTAGAGGCAGGATAATTTCCGGCTGGACTGAACGTCGCGGTGCTTGCTGCCGAGCGGGATCAGGCGGCAGACATCCTCACTACCCGCACCCTCCAGCGAATCGAGCCGGTTAATCAGCAGAGATTGAATGCCATGTAGTTGATTGGCTTGCTCCAGCGTTGCTATCAGCTGCCGTGAGTCTCTCTCATCTTCCACTTCCTCTTCATAAAAGAGGGGGGTGACACCGCGCAGAATCGTCATCTGGTTGAGTAACATGGGTTTGTTGGACAGTGCCCAGATTGGATTGTTCAGGTTGCTGCGAGAGATAGCGGTGACAGCATCTCCCTGTGAGGTCAGCACAGCGATACCACAGGATTGATCGTGACTGAACGCAGCCGTCATTGCTGCCAGTGCCATGCAGTGGCTGGATTGATCGCTGTGATGGGACGCTTTCTGCCAGCGTGGTTGAATCGGGTCTATTTCACGTTCTGCTCCGTGTGCGATGCGAGCCATGGCTTCCACTGCCTCGACCGGATAGAGACCCGCCGCTGATTCGGCTGACAGCATGACGGCATCAGTACCGTCTATCACCGCATTTGCGATATCCAGCACCTCGGCTCGGGTTGGCATTGGGCTACTGATCATGGACTCCATCATCTGGGTGGCCGTGATGACCGGTCGGCCGAGCTGATGGCAACGTTTGATCAGCTTCTTTTGTACGCCGGGCAGTCTGGCATCGCCAATCTCTACCCCCAGATCTCCACGTGCCACCATGACGATGTCTGCGGCGCGAATAACCTCGTCCATCGCCTCGACCGAGGCCACCACTTCCGCTCGTTCTACCTTGGCGACGATGGCGGCATGACTGCCTGCGGCCCGGATCAGCGTTCTGGCCTCAACAAGGTCGGCAGCACAACGAGGGAAGGAGACGGCGATAAAGTCGGCCTCGATCTGGCTGGCGGTCAATATATCGGCTCTGTCTTTGTCGGTGAGTGCCGGGGCGCTGAGCCCTCCACCCAGTACATTGATCCCCTTGCGGTCGGAGAGGGGGCCACCAATCTGCACCTGGGTGAAGATACTGTTTCCTTCGATATGCAGGACCTCAAGCTGGATCCGGCCATCATCCAGCAGCAGGATGTTGCCGCTGCGTACGTCGTTGATCAAATCCGGGTAGTCGAGGCCGACGCGATCCTGATCGCCCGGTTGGTCACCTAGCGCCGCATCAAGGATAAAAGAGGCGCCAGGGGCCAGGGTGATGCTCCCTGTGGCAAAGCGGGCAATACGGATTTTTGGGCCTTGCAGGTCGGCCAGGATCCCGATATGGAGCCCCAGCCGGGCGGCGGTCGTGCGGATTAGGCTGGCGGTGGCAATATGTTGCTCACCGCTGCCATGGGAGAAGTTCAGGCGAAACACATTGGCGCCAGCCTCCATCAGTTTTTCCACCATGTCGGCCGTTGAGCTCGCAGGGCCCAGAGTGGCAATGATTTTGGTTTTACGCATCGGAAACATCCCTTCTCGGATTGGGCAATGAAAAAAGGGTGGTCAATTGACCACCCTTTGTCTGTTACAAGATCAATAATCGACAACTTTTTTGGCGTTCCATACCGTCAAGGCGAGCAGCATGGAGACCACGGATGCACCGAGCCAGAAATACTGGGCACTGCTGAAGTCATAGTGAGTGACACCATCGACCACGCTGGTTTTGATCAGGGCGGCGGAGACCAGCTCCTGACAGGAGGCTGCGATGTAGGAGCAGAGGCCGATAAAGCCCTTCACGGCGCCCACGGCAGTTTTTGGCATCAGGTCACAGGCTGTCAGGCCCGCCAGGAACACGACCAGTCCCCCGATGGCATAACCGATCAGCGCCAGTGCGACGGCATCCATCATGCGGCTCTGCGGGCCCCAGAACATCAGGCACATACCGGCAATGTTGGCCAACCCGTAGAGCAGGGTCGGGATGTGGCGGTTGGCGTTGAAGATTTTGTCAGAGATGATGCCCGCCAGAATGGCGCCGAGGAAACCGGCGAGGGGGTAGGCAGACATGGCAAAGCCCGCATCGATCAGGTTGTACCCTTTCTGCTCTTGCAGATAGAGCACGGCCCAGGAGCTCATGGCGTAGCGAGACATGTACATGCAGGCACAGGCTGCCGCGATCAGCCATACGGTCGGCTGTTTAAGCACAAACAGCTGGGCGCGACGGATCTCGGCTGGCTCGACCTTCTTGGTGATCTCCGCTTGTTCGCCAAAGGCAACGGCAGGTTCTGGCAGGGCATAGGTCTGCGGGCGATCTTTCAGCACCAGATACATGCACAGCGCGGCAGCCAGAGAGGCAAGACCGGCACCGATAAAGCCTGCTTTCCAGCCGAAGAAGCTGACGATGCTGGCGGTCAGGATCCAGGAGATGCCTTCACCGATGTTGCGGGAGCCGCCCCAGATGGAATAGACGGAGCCCCGCTGTTTGGGGGAGAACCACTGGAAGATGGAGACGCAGGATGGTGCAGAACCGACCGACTGGAACCAGCCATTCAGACCCCACATCAGCACCAGGAAGAAGGTCGCGGTATTCATGCCCATCAGGATGGTACAGATGGAGGAGAGACCGAGCGAAACCGACATGAAGCGGCCAATGTTGGCGTAGTCGGAGAGGAAGCCGTTCGAGAACTTGCCTACGGCATAGGTAAACAGGAAGGCGGAGCCAATGATCCCCAGCTCTTCCAGCGTCACTATGCCGGCGTCCAGCATGGGTTTCTTGACCACGTTCAAACTCATTCGGACGACGTAGAACATGGCGTAGCCGAGTACCAGACCGAGGAACACCTGCCATTGGTACTTGCGGTAAATCGAGCGGATTTTATCGGGCGAGGCATCCATGACCGGAAGGTCTGCTCGCGTTTTGAAAAAGTTGAACATATTGTTCTCCGTGTATGTTGGGCTGCAAGGTTTCAGAGGAAGCTCTGTTAGCTGGAGCCATCATATGAAAGGAGAAAACGGGGCGGCAAAATGGCCGAAATGAGTCAAACCTGACTCAATCGTGTGGGTTTCATGGGGCGAAAATGACTTCTTTTGACTGTCCCGGTAACGGGCGATGAATAACAATAGGCTCCTGTAACAGGGAGGTGAGTCAAAACTGGCTCACCCCTGATGAAATGATTTTTACCCCTTGTGTTGAATATTGGATGTACCGCACATAATCCGATAATTGCCAGTGAGCCGACAGAGAGACCATGCCCATATTTTGCCGACAGCTCCCGTTTTTGCTGGTCGCGATCCTGCTGCCTTTGACCCCTCTCCATGCCTCGACCCTGACGGTATTGACCTCCTTTTCGGAGGCGCCGGTCAAGGCGGTGATCGAGGGGTTCTCCCGGCAATATCCGGCGATCCGCGTTGAGGTCATCTATCGCCGGACGCTTCCCGCCTTGCGGCTGCTGACGGCGGATGATGCTCCCGGGGTCGACATCATCATGTCTTCATCCCCGACTTTTTTTCACACGCTGGATCAGGCTGGTTTGCTGGCCGGTTTATCGGCTGAAACAGTGCCTCCCGATTGGCTGACTCCCCATATGTTGGGGCTGGGCAACAAGGTGGCCGTGGTTGGATACTCGGGCAGCGGCATCATGTATAACCGCCGCTATCTGGACAAGTACCACCTGCCGGTACCGACCAGCTGGCAACAGCTGGCTTCGCCACAGTTCATGGGGCATGTGATGATGAGCTCCCCTTCCCAGTCAGGTACGACCCATATGATGGTGGAGAGTGTCTTGCAGCAGTATGGCTGGGAGCAGGGGTGGGCACTCCTGATGAGGCTCGGTAGCAACCTGTCGGCCATTACGGCCCGCAGTTTCGGGGTGAGCGACGGGGTGACTCGCGGTCTGGCCGGTGCCGGTCTGGTGATCGACAGCTATGCCCGCAACAGTCAGGCTCGTTTCGATCACGTTGGCTTCAATATCCTGCCTGATGCGGTGATCCTGCCTACCTATCTTGGCGTTGCTCGCAGCAGCGAGCATCCGGCCAATGCGGCCCGCTTCATCAAGTATCTGTTATCAGCCAAGGGGCAGGCCATTATCGCCACCCCAGGTATGGCCAAGGTGACGCTGAATCAACCCCGCCTTGCCAGCGAGGCCAAATATGTCACCGACAAAGATCTGCTGTACCGGCGCGCCGGTCTGCTCAAGGCGTTGTTCGAGCAGACCATTACCCAGCAGTTACCGCGGTTGAAGCTCACCTGGCAGGAGATCAACGGCGCGGATACCCGCGGTGATCCTGCCCGTGAACGTCTGCTGGAACAGGCAAGAGCCAAAGCCAGCACTCCCCCTTTGAGTGAGCTGGAGGCTAGTGACCCGGCCCTGCTAGCGCAGTTTGACGGACTGTATGAACGAGATCAGAGTAATCCGCAAACCGAGAAGGTGATGCACCAGTGGCGCCAGGCTATGGAAGCTCGTCTTGGCGAGGCTCGCCTGCTGGTCGATCAGGCGGTCAAGCCATGATGGGCTGGGGTCGCTTGTTGCGCTTGCCGAGAAGTCTGGGCCGCCGTCTTATTCTCGCGTTTGTTTCCATTACGGTCCTGACCTGTGTCATGGGGATGGCGGCTTACATGGTGTGGGGTCGACTGGGGCAGCAGGTAAACCGGATTGTTGAAGAGAGCCTGCCGGCCATCGGCAGCGCCTATCAGCTGGAGCGGGCCAGCTCCCGCCTGTTGCTGCTATTGGCACAGTTGCGTGATACCCGGGATCCGGTGAAATATAGCCAGCTTTCTGCGGCGGTCTCCAGCACCCTGCTTGATATCCGCAACGCATATCCTCGGGGCAGTGAGGATGATCGCTCACAACAGCAGGCGTTCACCGAACTGAACTTGCTGGTGGAAAATCATGGTACTTACCTCAAGCGCCAGATCGATCATCTTGAGTCGTTGCAACAGTTACAGAAGCGAATCAACTGGTTGCATCAGGATTTGGTGGACGATGTGGCGCCGCTGTTGCAAGAGGTAGAGTGGCATCTCACCGGTATGGTTGGCAGCCCGAATGACATGGGGGAGTTTGGCTCCGTCATCAAGGAGTTCTCTGCCTTGCAAGACCTTACTTTCAAGGAGAATGAGCTGCTGGCGCTGGTCAACGAGGTAATTGCCCAGCGCAATCAGCAGGATCTGGAGAGTGCATTTCTGTTTATCGGCTACAAGATCGACGAGATGGATGAGTTGATCTCCCGCCTGGCCGAGTATCCTTCGACCGTGAGCTATCGCCAGATCCTGCAGGATATCGTGACGCTGGTGAAGCCGAACGGACACCTTTACCTGTTGTTGCAAGCCGATGCGCAAACCCACCAACAGCTAACAGCACTACGGCCACAGCTTGATAGCGCCGTCTCTCGCTACCATCAGCGGGTCTCTCTGATCGTGACCGAGGCTAACCGCTCTCTGAGTGCGCTCGGTCGCAACAGTAGCCAGATGGTGGCAACGGGCAAGCTGGTGATCCTGGTGGTGCTTGGACTATCCATCTTGATCAGCATCTTCGTGCTGGTGGTGCTGATTGGGCGCAGGTTGATTGGCCGACTCGATACCCTGGGGCAGGATCTTGCCCGGGTTGCGGAAGGTCAGATGGATGCGGTGGTTAGAACTCAAGGCCGGGATGAGATCGGTCAACTGGGGGAGAGCCTGCGCCACTTCTGTCAGCAGTTGCAGCAAATGGAGAAAACCAATGCCCTCAACCTCATCAATAACACCCAGGCCTGCTTAATTACCTGTCATCCCGATGGCACCATAGAGTCGGTCAACCCCAGTGCCTTGACCCTTTTCCAGCAAACAGTGATCAAACCGGAACAACCTCTGTGGCAGGTATTCCCCGATGATGCCAAGGCCATGCTGGCTGCCCAGTTCGAGCCCGGGCAGCAACTGCTCACGCTGGGCTACAGTGAGTGCACCATTGCCACCGGCGCTGACAGTCAGCCCCGTTTCCTGCACTTCAACCTGCGTCGGTTCGAGCAGGGGCGCGGACACAGGTTCATTATCACCATCACGGATGTGACCCGGCAGGAGATAACGGCCCGAGAGTTGGGGTCGCTGGTGGCTGAGCGTACCCGGGAGCTGACAGAAAAAAACCGGCTGCTTGCCGCAGAGGTGGTGCAGCGACAACAGGCGGAACACAACTTGCTGCAGACGCAGGATGAGCTGATCCAGGCGGCCAAGATGGCAGTGGTGGGGCAGGCGATGACCAGTCTGGCCCATGAACTCAATCAGCCGCTATCAGCCATGATGACCTACCTCTATACCAGCCGTGCGGCGCTGGATGCCGGTCACTACCACTCTCTGGGCAGCGATCTTGGCAAGATCGAGAAACTGAGCCAGCGCATGCATCGCATCATTACTGCCTTGCGCAATTTTGCCCGTAAATCGCCCACCCCCGATACTCGTATCCGGCTCGATCCGAAAGAGTTGGCCGATCAGGCGTTGTTGCTGCTCGAAACCCGTGCGAAGCGCGATGGCTGCCAGTTGCAAAACGAGCTGCCGGATGGGCTGTGGATTGAGGCTGATCCCGTGCTGGTTGAACAGGTGTTGGTCAATCTGCTGGTCAACGGGATGGATGCTATCGCCGGACGGGAGCTGCGCCAGATCCGTCTGCAGTGTCTTGCACAGGAGGGCAGATCACTGCGCATCGGGATTGCCGACAGTGGACCCGGATTTGGTGAGGCTATCTTGCCCAAACTTTTTACCCCCTTTACCACCTCCAAAGAGGTGGGATTGGGGCTGGGACTGACCATCTGTCGCTCCCTGCTGGCGCGCTGCGGGGGGGATATCTTGCTGGGCTCCACGTTGGAGAGGGGGGCCATGGTTATAGTGGAATTTGCCGGGGGGCGTGAGCCACCGAAGGAGATGAAAAGCGATGCTGTTACCCCATAATCGTCAGGCCAATGTGTTGCTGGTGGACGACGATGAGGACGTGTTGGAGTCCTATTGCCACCTGTTGCGCCTCTCCGGCTACCAGCCCAGGGCAACCACCTCTCCCCATGAGGCGTTGGCATTGTTGTCACAGCAGTGGCCGGGGGTGGTCGTGTCCGATATCTATATGCCCGCCATGAACGGCATGGAACTGCTGGACCGGGTGCTGGAGATCGATGGCGAGCTGCCGGTCATCATGATCACCGGGCACGGCGATATCCCTTTGGCGGTGCGGGCAGTCAAGCTGGGGGCCTTCGATTTTCTGGAAAAACCGCTTAATCCCCAGTCGTTGCTCGATCTGCTGGAGCGGGCCTGCGCGCAACGCAGTGCGATCATGACCCAGCGCAGTGAGATCCGGGCGACGGTTGAGGATGAGTTGATCGGCACCAGTCCGCAACTGGTCGCTATCCGCCAGCAGATCAACCAGTTGGCACAGACCGACAAGGATCTGATGCTGGAGGGGGCGCCGGGTTCCGGTCGCTACACGCTGGCGCAGTTGCTGCACAAGATCAGTGCGCGTAAGGCGCATCCATTCCACCTTCATGATTGTTCGTCAGCGAGCTCCCTGAGCGAGATCCAGGCCAGCCTGGTCAAGGCGGAACAGGGGACGCTGGTGCTGCAATCTCCGGCAAGGCTGACGGCAGAGTGCCAGCGCTGGCTGGGTAACCATCTGCTGGAGCAGGAGCGGCGGGGAGAGAAGTCACTGCGTACCATCGCCCTGTTTGAGGAGTCTCCCGAGGCGCTGGTTGAGCAACAACTACTGATGCCCCAGCTCTACTACTTTCTTTCACAGGTGAGACTCAAACTGCCGAGGCTGGTTGAGCGAAGCTGTGACATCATTCCCCTTTTTCGCCATTTTTTGCGAGAAGGGTGCAAGCGGATAGGCAAGACGGTGCCCGCAGTGGATCGTGCCTATCTGGAGACCCTCAAGCGCCACCAGTGGCCCGGCAATATTCGCGAGTTGAGAAACGTGGCCGAACTCTATGCGGTCGGGATCATCAAGCTGGCGGGCTCTGAGCGAGCCATCCCCGGCGCGAATGCCAAGGAGCCGCTGGACGATCTGGTCGACGAGTTTGAACGGCGGGTGATTGAGGACACCCTGTTCCTCTTTTCTGGCCGGGTGACCGAGGCGGCCAGCTACCTTGGCATTCCCCGCAAGAAGCTCTATCTGCGGATGAAGAAGCACGGGCTCGACAAGGAGCAGTTCAAGCCTGGTAGCTGATGGCGGTTGCAGGTGACGCATTCATCGATCCTGACCGATAATGATGCAGTCCTGATTGAGCGGGAGTGGATCATGAGATGTCCAAGTTGCATGAGTGAGGCGGTGGACAAGGTTGAGGATGAACGGGTCGGCAAGGCCTGTGCAATGGGGTGTGGTGCTGCGGGTGGCTACGCTTGTGCCGCCACCTTTGCCAAGCTGGGTGCCGGTTGGGGAGCCTCTTTGGGCAGTCTTGGCACGCCGGTCGGCGCTATCGCAGGCGCAGTGGGGGGCGCCTTGCTGGGTGGGGCGACCGGAGGCGGGTTGGGTCTTTTGCTGGGCCGTTCCATCGATCGGCAGATTTCACGGGAATATTGCTGCACGGCCTGTGATTACCGTTTCAAGCGGTGAGCATGCCAACTTCGGCACAGTGACAGTCATGGATACCACACCGGGTATCCATGTTGATCTGCTTCTGGCCTGAAATCAGGCTGCGCTGACGCTCTCCAGTTCGAACAGTTTTTCCAGATAGACGGCAACGCCATCTTCATCGGAGGTGAGGGTCTGCTCATACTCCGGCAGCGCTATTTTCAGGCGATCGTGGGCGTTGCCCATCACAATTCCGCGTCCCACCATGGTCAGCATCTCGAAGTCGTTCATGCCATCGCCGAAGGCGATCGCCTCCGACATATCGAAACCGTTCTGCTCCAGCACAGCACGCACCGCATTACCCTTGTGAACCCCGGCGTGCATCACTTCGAGACAGTCCGGCAGGGAGAAGGTGACGTTGAGCTGATCGCCATAGCGCTGGTTGAGGTGCGCCTCAATCTTCAGCAGTTTCTCGTGGTCGCCGATGTAGAACACCTTGTTGATCTGCTCTTTCGGTTCCTGCTTCAGGTCATCGACCAGACGGTAGGTGAACCCTGACTCGTCGTGGAACTGCAGCAGCCAGGGCAGCTCCTCTTCCACCACCCAGTCATCACCCTGATAGACATTGAGGTGGATAGAGGGGTCGCGCTCCAGCGCAATCAGTTCGGCGGCGATCTCGGTCGGCAGCGGCTGGTTGAAAATCAGCTGATCCTGTTTGTCATGGACCACGGCGCCATTGGAGGTAATGAGGTAGATGTCCATCCCCAGCGCATCGCGGAAGCTGCGAACGTCAACATGATGACGGCCGGTGGCGACCACGAATTTCACACCTTGTTCTACCAGACGGTGCAGGGTATCCCGGGTACGGGGAGAGATCTGGTGCTGCTTGTTGAGCAGAGTGCCATCGAGATCGGATACAACTACCTTGAACATCATTACCTCGGCATCGATTGAAAACAGGGGCAGTTTACCTTAGCCCGCACTGTCACCCCATTTATTTAGGGTTACAAAAAATAGCCAGCTCAGAAGCGGGCGAAAAAGTCGACCATCGCGGTCAGGGCGGGCTGGCGCTTGTCATCGGATTCGATAAACAGCTCGTGCCAGGCCCCCTCGATGCGCAGTGGCTTGCCCCCTTCGCACTTGGCAATGGTGCAGAAGCGATCCTGCGCGGCATTGTCTACCACGCTGTCGCTGCCAGCTTGCAGCACCAGCAGCGGGGTTTTGATGGCGCCCGCATCGGCGATGGCGGCATCGGCACCGGTGATCCCCTGATAAATCCAGTGGGCGGTGGCGCCACCCAGCTTGATCTGCGGGTGCTGTTCGTAGAGCTGGCGGAAGGCCTGATAGCGGGGCTGGCTGTGAGTCAGCTCGTTATCGGCAAAGCCGTGATCCTGATAGGCGCCCTGACCGGGGCCGTAGGGGGGCTCGCCGATCCAGCTGCCGACCGTCCCCAGGGTGGCTGCCAGCCCCTTGGCCAGCCACTTGGGCAGGCCGCCGAGGTTGATGCCCATCATGGGGGAGGAGAGCACGGCTGCCTTGATATCATCTGGCCAGCGCTCCAGATAGCGGGCCGAGATGGCGCCGCCCATGGAGTGGGCCAGCAGGAACAGCTTGGCAGGCTGGTCCGCCATGATTATCTGGTCGTGAAACTGCTTGAGATCGACCACATAATCATCGAACTGGTCGACATATCCCTTCTGCGGGTCATCCAGCATCCGATCGGACATCCCCTGACCGCGATGGTCGATGAGATAGAGGCTGTAGCCCTGACGCCAGAGATCCCACGCCAGCTCCTGATACTTGAGGTAGCTCTCGACCCTGCCATTGACGATGAGGATGGCGCGATCGACCTTGGCTTGCCGTAGCGCGGCATAGCGGATGGTCACCCCATCCTTGCCCTTGAACTCCCCTTCAACCGCATGCTGGCGCCAGAAATCGGGCAGGGTTTGCTGGTAGAGGCTGGGTACATCGGCTTCGCTGGTGAGCTGATAGGTATTGGTCACGGCAAGGGCTCCGGCAGAAAACAGGGTCAGGGCCAACAGGGAAAGAGAGAGGGATTTCATCAGGCACACTCCTGTTGCCAATGGTGATAAAGGGCGGCGATATCCCCCGAGCAGAGTAGCGCCATGCTGGCTTGCAGGCGGGGCAGGTGCCAGTCCCACCACTGCATCTCTTGCAGCATGAGGATCTGCTCATCGCTGAAGCGACGGCGGATCGGTTGGGCCGGGTTGCCGCCGACTATGGTGTAAGGGGCCACATCTTTGGTCACCACGGCGCGGGTGGCGATGACGGCGCCATCACCTATGGTGATGCCGGGCATGATCATCGCTTCCGAGCCGATCCAGACATCGTTGCCAATCCGGGTGTCCCCCTTGCGCAGAAAGCCGCTGCGGGCCCCTTCGCCAAAGGTGTCGGGGTTGAACGGGAAGGTGGAGACCCAATCCAGCCGGTGGCCCTGATTGCCCGCCAGCATGAAGGTGGCGCCCGAGCCGATGGAGCAGAACTTGCCGATGATCAGCCGATCCACCTCGCCCCAGAGACCGCTCTCCCAGGTGTCGCGGGTCGAGCCATCGCCGAGCAGGTAGCGGACGCAGTGATCCTCGAACGGCTTGCCGTGGTAGTAGCCGGAGTAGTAGCTGTAGTCGCCGGCCTCTATGTTCGGGTTGGTCAGGTGATCCCGGATGATTTGCGATTCCAGCCAGCTGCCAAAAGGGTTATCCATCACTCCTCCTGTAGGTCGTCCTGCTCGCTCTGCTGTGCCCACCCTTTGCGGGTCAGCTGCATCCGTTGCCACCACTCTTCGTCTGCCAGAATTTCACCGGCCGGGCCGAGCTGGGGGTAGGGCATCTCTTTTTCTTTGCAGAGCTGGGCATAGATAGGATAACCCCCCTCGAACAGGATGCTGTTCTGCTCCTCCAGCGTGAGCGGGCAGCCGCGTTGATAGCAGCCGGCCAGCTCGCGCTGGCGCTGCGCCTCGTAGAGGATGGCGGCGGCAGCCACCGAGACGTTGAGGGACTGCACCATGCCCACCATGGGGATGACGATATGGTGATCGGCCAGGGCCAGCGCCTCTTCACCGATGCCGTGCTTCTCCTGACCCACCAGAATGGCGGTCGGTTTGGTGTAGTCGATAGCGCGAAAATCGACGGAGCTGTCGGAGAGGTGGGTCGCCAGGATCTGCATGCCTGAAGCTTTCAGCTCGGCAACGGCTGTGCCGATATCCGGGTGCAGTTTTACATCCACCCAGTTCTGGCTGCCGCGGGCGGTGCCTTTGCGCTTGTGGATCCAGGTTTTGGGCCAGACCGCGTGTACCCGGTGGATGCCGATGGCATCGGCGGTACGCACGATGGCGGCCAGATTGTGAGGTTTGTGTACCTCTTCCATACAGACGGTCAAATCGAGCTGACGCTGGGCCAGCATATCGGTGATGCGCTTGAAGCGTTCGGGGGTCATGGCTTGTCTCTATAAAAGCAGCAGGCGGCTTGCGCCGCCTGTGTTCAGTTCTTCTGTCGGCTCACCTTGAGCACGTTGGGCATGACGCGGATCTTGCGCATGATGTTGGCCAGGTGGATGCGGCTCTTGGTGGTGATGAGCAGGCTGACCTGATAGACCCGGCCATCCTTCTCTTCGGTGCTGATGGCGTGAATATTGGCGCCGGTGGCGGCAATCACGTTGGCCAGCTCGGCCAGCGCACCCTGATGGTTGACGATCTCGATGCTGATACCGGTGCGGAACTCCTGTTCCTGCTCCTTGTCCACTTCCCACTGCACCGGCAGGTACTTGTCCGGCTCCTTGCTGTAGCCCTTGATGTTGCGGCAGGCTTCCTGGTGGATCACCAGACCCTTGCCCGGGCTGATATGGGCGATGATGGCATCCCCCGGGATCGGACGGCAGCAGTTGGCGAAGGTGACCAGCATGCCGTCGGCACCCTTGATCGGCATCTTCTTGCTGCTGGTTTTGGGTTGCTCTTCCGGCGGCAGTTCATCCCCCAGCATGCGGCGCGCCACCATGACACTCATGGCGTTGCCGAGGCCCACATCGGCCAGCAGCCCCTGCAGGTTCTCATGCTTGGTATCGGCGAGCACCTGCTTGATGCGCGGCTCGGGGATGTCTTCGATATTCTTGGCGCCCAGCGCATGGTTGAGCAGGCGGCGACCCAGCACCACCGACTCTTCGGTGCGCAGGTTCTTGAGGAACTGGCGGATCTTGGAGCGTGCCTTGGTGGTCACCACGAAGTTGAGCCAGGCCGCGTTGGGGCGAGCCCCCGGTGCCGTGATGATCTCCACCGTCTGGCCCGAGTGCAGCGGGCTGCTGAGCGGGTAGGGGTGGCGGTCGACCCGCGAACCGACGCAGGCATGGCCGATATCGGTGTGCACCGTGTAGGCGAAGTCCACCGGCGTGGCGCCAGCGGGCAGCTCCATGATGCGTCCTTCCGGCGTGAACACGTAGATCTCGTCGGGGAAGAGGTCGGTCTTGACCCCTTCGATAAATTCAAACGAGCTGCCGGCGCTCTGTTGCAATTCCAGCAGGCTCTGCATCCAGCGCTGGGCGCGGATCTGGGCGGTAGTGCCCGAGCTGTCGCCATCCTGCTTGTAGGCCCAGTGGGCAGCAACCCCTTTGTCGGCCATCTGATCCATGAACTCGGTGCGGATCTGTACCTCGACCGGCACTCCGTGCGGCCCCACCAGCGAGGTATGCAGCGACTGGTAGCCGTTGGTCTTGGGGATGGCGATGTAATCCTTGAAGCGGCCGGGGCGTGGTTTGTAGAGGCTGTGCATCTGCCCCAGCACCCGGTAACAGGTATCTATGTCCTTCACCTTGACACGAAAGGCGTAGATATCCATTACCTCATGAAATTGCAGCTCTTTTTTCTCCATCTTGTTGTAGATGGAGAAGAGATTCTTCTCGCGGCCACTGACCTGATGCTCGATCCCCGCCTCTTTCAGGCGACCGCTGATTTCGCTCTGGATGGAGTCGATGATCTCGCGGCGATTGCCACGGGCGCGGCGCACCGATTCGCGCAGCACGCGGGATCGCATCGGATAGAGCGCCTCGAAGCCCAGCTCTTCCAGCTCGTTCTTCATGGTGTGAATACCGAGGCGGTTGGCGATGGGGGCGAAGATTTCGAGGGTTTCCCGGGCGATGCGGCGGCGTTTGTCAGGGCGCAGGGAGCCCAGGGTACGCATATTGTGGGTGCGGTCGGCCAGCTTGATCAGAATGACCCGGATATCCTGGGTCATCGCCATCACCATCTTGCGGAAGTTCTCGGCCTGGGCCTCTTTGCGATCGCGAAACTTCAGCTTGTCGAGCTTGGAGACCCCGGCCACCAGTTCTGCAACCGCATTGCCAAACTGTTCGGCCAGATCGGCCTTGGTGACAGAGGTATCTTCGATGACGTCGTGCAGTACGGCGGCCATCAGGGTTTCATGATCGAGGCGCATGTCACCCAGGATCCGGGCAACGGCAACAGGGTGGGTGATGTAGGGTTCGCCACTGGAACGCATCTGGCCCTGGTGGGCATCACGGGCCACCACATAGGCTTGCTTGAGCTTCTCAACCTGCTCTGGTGGCAAGTAGGAACTGGCTATTTCTTTAAGGTTTTCAAATAAATACAAGACAGTCCCCGCAGCGGTGAAACGGCAATTCGTGGAATTGAGGGTATAGCCCTGAGTTTGCGAGGTTTTCGAGCGGTTGTAAATGGGGATGAACAGTCGGCACCCGGGCGGGTGCCAACCGGAGGAATAACTTAACCGCGGCCTTCGGCGATGGCAGCAACGGCAGCCAGCTCGGCGGCTTCCTGCTCTTGCTGTTCGTAGCGGTCCTGGGTGTCCATCACTTGATTGTTCACCAGACCCAGCTCGATCTCACGCAGGGCGATCACAGTCGGCTTGTCGTTCTCTTCGTCGACCAGGGGATCTTTGCCTTGTACCGCGATTTGACGAGCGCGGCGCGCGGCGACCAGCACCAGGTCAAAACGGTTACCTACCTGTTTTACAGCATCTTCTACAGTAACGCGTGCCATGCAGGACTCCAGTGTTTGGGCTTTCTGTATTTAGAAAAGCAGTGTTTAAAAATGACGCAAAAGTTTACTTGTTTTTGGCTTACTCTGCCAGTAGCTGTTGCAGCAAGTTTTTTTGAGCCTGTTGCTGGTGACGCATCTCCAGCCGTTGGCACTCAATAATGGACCTGAGCTGGAACAGCGCCTGCTCGAAGTCTTCATTGATAATGACATAGTCATACTCGTCGTAGTGCACCATTTCGGCAATGGCTTTCGCCATTCGGCCGGCAATCACTTCGGCGCTGTCCTGACCGCGCCCAATCAGGCGGCGTTCCAGCTCTTCGCGGCTGGGGGGCAGGATGAAAATGGATTTGGTCGGCATCTGCTCGCGGATCTGGCGGGCACCTTGCCAGTCGATGTCGAGGAATACGTCGATCCCCTTGGCCAGACAGGCTTCGATGGCGGCGCGTGAGGTGCCGTAGTAGTTGCCGAACACTTCGGCCCACTCCAGAAAATCACCGCGTTCGATCAGTGCCTTGAACTCTTCCACCTGAACGAAGTGGTAGTGTACGCCGTGCTCTTCGCCAGGACGGGTGGCGCGAGTGGTGTGGGAAACCGACAGCTGCATCTTGCCCGCAGCGTTATGTTGGGTCAGCAAGGCATTGAGCAGACTGGATTTACCCGCGCCGCTCGGAGAGGAGATGATATAGAGAGTGCCTTGTTGCGCCATATTATTACCTTTAATCGAAACCGCTGTTTTGGTTGTAGCAGAGACCGCCGTCTTGTGCCCGAAAGGGAGACAGCCAAACGCAAAACGCGGAAAATTCTTGAGTCAGGAGAATGTAAAGGCGGCGAATTTTACCAGAATGCGGCGAATAAAAAAACGGCCGGAATCATATTCCAGCCGATCAAAGTATTCGTAGCTTGCTGCGGGAGCGTAACCCACATCAGCCTGCATTGTGCCTTTGGCTGAGGGCAGAGGCTATCAGGTTATCCCTGCCTGATGGCTCGGAATTCCCGAGGTGCCCTGTCACTAAGGCAGCTGACGATCGGCACAGAGCCGATCGAACGCGGCGATCACCTGCTCGCTGGTGATTTTTCGCATGGCCTCCGGGTCTTTGAGACGGGTGCGCCAGCTCAATTCGGCCAGCGGCTTGCCGGTCTCCTGCTCGACCAGCTCCTGATAGACGCTGACCACGTAGTCGCGGCACAGATAAGGGCCGGTGCGCGCCGGATTGTGGTGGGCATAGAGGCCGATCACCGGTGTGCCCACTATGGTGGCCATATGGGTGGGGCCGGTATCGGGGGCCAGTACCAGACTCGCCTCGCTAATCAGCGCCAGCAGCTGCTTGAGGTTGGTCTGCCCCACCAGATTGACCGGCTTGCTCTGGCTGAGTTGCCGGATCTCGGCGGCCAGATCCCGCTCCAGCTTGGCCGGCCCGCCACAGAGATAGACCTGAAAGCCCTTGTTGGCGGCGTGATCCGCCAGCGCAGCATAGCCTACGGCCGTCCAGTTCTTGAAGGCCTTGCTGGCGGCGGCGCAGATCAGCAGGGTCGGTTTGCCGCTAATCTTCTCCCTTGCCCACGCCTGATGCTCGGCGTTGATGGGCAGCTGCCAGTCCGGGGTCAGATCCTGGATGCCGAGCTCTTTGGCGAAAGCGAGGAAACCGTCCAGCACATGGGGGGAGGCAGGCGAAGGCACCTTGTGGTTGGTAAACAGCCATTGGCCGTCGTTGGCCCGTTCCCGATCAAACCCGAGTTTGACCTTGGCGCTGATGCCGAGGGTGGCAATGCTGGCCCGCATCGCTGCCTGCAGGTGGAGCAGGGCATCGAATTTGCGCCCCTTGAGGGTCTGCCAGAGATCGCGATAGCCGCGCCATCCCTTGCTCTTGTCGAAGGGGATCACCTCGACGCCGGGCAGATCGGCAAACAGGGTTGCCTCGATTTTGCCGGTGATCCAGGTGATGCGGGTCTGTGGCCACTCCCGCTGGATGACGCGCACCAGCGCCAGTGCGTGGCAGCAATCCCCGATGGCGGAGAGCCGCAGGATGCAGATGGAGGAGGGGGGCGTTTGAAATAGCGGCATGTTGTGGCGCACGGCTGGCAAAAAGGGTGGATGGCATTATGCAAACTCCCCTCTGGATTGTAAAATTGCGCACAATCGTCAGCCAGGATAGGCCGGGCCTTGCGCCATGACCTGTTTCTGCACGTCGTTGATTAAAGGCAACTATTGCGGGCATGCCAGAGCGGCAGCCTCATCGCCAATTGAAAAATTGCGATCCATGACCCACCGAGCGGGATCTCCACGATGCGAGTACAGACCGAACACAACCAGATCTGCTGGTATGCCGAAGGGGCCTTTCGCGACCCCTCTCCCCAGTTATTCGATCCTGCCTGGTGGCAGAACAACCGTCAGGTGGTGGGAACCTCCATCGGGCGGGGGGTGACCTGGTTCGTCAAGGATGAGTCCCGCCATCTGGTGCTGCGCCACTACTATCGCGGCGGCATGGTGGGCAAGGTTGTGCGGGATCGCTTCTGGTTCGAAGGGGTCGAGTCGAGCCGTGCCATGGCCGAATACACCCTTCTGGCCAAGCTGTGCGAGCTGGGGCTGCCGGTGCCGCGTCCGTTTGGTGCCCGCATGGTCAAACAGGGCCCATTCTATCGTGCCGATATCCTGATTGAGCGAATTCGCGGTGCCAAGGATATGGTGGCGCTGCTCAAACAGGGGCCGGTGGCGACCGAGGTGTGGCACAAGATAGGTCAGACGGTGCGTCAGCTGCACGATGCCGGGGTCTATCACGCCGATCTCAATAGCCACAACCTGCTGCTCGATAAAGCGGACAAAGTGTGGGTGATCGACTTTGACAAGGGGGCGATCCGCTCTCCCGGTGAGTGGCAAAAGGCCAATCTGGAGCGCTTGCTCCGTTCATTCAACAAAGAGTCCCAACTGCATACCAGTTTCCACTTCGTACCGGAGAACTGGCAGACGCTGATGAACGGGTATCACACAAAAGCGAGCTGACCCTGTTGCTCGGCGTGAACGCCAATGTTACTTATTGAGCAGGTATTCAGATCCGGTTTCGAGGCGCCCCATGGAAATGCTCAAGACACCTTTGGTCGATGTGACTGCCCGGCTTGATCCGGGTCTGCTGTCTGATGCCATGACGCTGCTGGAGGCGGGGATCTGGACCTGGTCCGCACAACAGGGACTGCGCCGCGATCCCTCCTGCCTGCGCCTGCTGGGGTTGGGAGAGAGCTGGCCGGATGATCTCGGCTGGTTGGATCGGGTTCATCCCGACGATGCTGCCCAGCTGGGAGATGCCCTGCTCGCCTGTCAGAGCGGCCGCAGCAGCGGTCTGCGCCTCGAATACCGTATTCTGCATCATCATGGCCACTACATCCGGCTGGAAGAGCGGATGCGTCGCGACGAGCGGGGCTATCTGCTGGGGGTGGTCCGTCACCTCGATCCTGCCGTGGTGCTGGTGGAGGAGCGGCATGGCACCGATCCGCTGACCGGTCTGGAGAGCCGTGGCCGCTTCGAGCAACTGCTGGAGGAGCGGCTGGCGACCGAAAGCGGCAGCTTTAGCCTGCTGCAGTTCTCGGTCGATCACATGGCCAAAATCCAGCAACTGTTTGGCGAAGCGGCTTGCGACGCCATGCTGGCCAAGCTGGCGCGCATCGTGCGCCACGAGCTGCGGCGGGAAGATCCCTTCGCCCGCTGGGATGAGGATGGCTTTATTTTGATGCTCTCCCAGACCGAGCGGATGAGCGCGCTGGAGATCGCCGAGCGGCTGCGCCTCGAGATTGCCGATGCCAGCCTGCTGTCACAGCGGCCGGTCACCGTCAGCATCGGGCTGGTACAGAGCCAGTCCGGCGAGCAGCTTGACCACCTGCTGGCCCGGCTGGCCACCTGTCACGGTCAGGCCAGACGGGAGCACAACGCCGTCGTCGGCTGAGAGGGGTCAGGGCTGGCCGTGCTTGTCGCGCTGGCAGACCCAGAGCGAGGCCAGCATCAGCAGGCCGCCGATGGTCAGCCGGGTCAGATCGGTATCCTTGCCCCAGAGCAGCAGATTGACCAGCAAGCCGGCCGGAATGAGCGCATTGTTCATGATCGCCAGCACTCCGCTGCTGACCAGCGTCGCCCCCTTGTTCCACAGGAAGTAACCGAGGCCGGAGGCACCCACCCCCAGCCAGAGCAGAATGCCCCACTGCAATCCTGATGTCGGATATTGCGGTTTGCCCAGCAGCCACCAGGCGGGCAGTGCGATCACCAGCGCCCCCAGATAGAAGCAGCCGAACACCGCCAGTTGCGGTGGTTGCTCCGCCTCCCGCGCCAGCAGTACCTTGTAGCCCACCTGACCGAGCGCGAAACAGAGGTTGGCCCCCTGCACCACCAGAAATCCCAGCACATAGCTTTCGGTCAGACCGTCGAAACGGATGACGGCAGCCCCGAGCACCGCCAGCAGGGCGCCCCACAGATAGGTGGGCTTGAAGCGCCCCTCCAGCAGATCATGGAGCAGGGTGACGTAGAGGGGGGTGAAGATGGTAAAGACCAGCACTTCCGGTACCGTCAGCAGCAGGAAGGAGTGGTAGTAGAAGAGATACATGATGCCGAGCTGGATGGCGCCGAGGGCCATCAGCTTGGCCACCAGATCGGGGCGCAGCCAGCGGCGGCGCAGGAAGGGGAGAAACACCAGACTGGCGAGGGCGATGCGGGTCAGCACCGAGAAGTAGGCATCCACCTGGCCAGCGAGGTAGACCCCGATCAGGCTGAAGGAGAATGACCAGAGCAGGGTGACCCCTATCAAGTAGTTCATGTGTTTGATTTATCGTCAGTTGTCAATTTTAAGGGGGCTATGATGGCCGAGATGGAAGCGGCAATCCAGCGTTTATGGGCGCGATTGCCACAGGTCGGAGCATTTGGCTTTACCGCCAGTAATGGCGAGGGGTCGGCGACCGACTGGAATGGTCGGGGCGAGGGGCGTGTGCAGGTGACCGATCATCAGGGTGGCTGGCTGTTTAGCGAGCAGGGCCGCTACACCACGCCCCATGGACGGGAACTCGCCATGCACAACCGCTTCTGGTGGCAGCGCGGTGCGCGGGGGATCCGTCTCTCCCATCTGCGTTATGAGGCGCCGGTCGAACTGTTCGAGTTGCTGCCGCAAGGGGATGGCCGCTGGCTGACCGCCGAGCCGCATCTGTGCGGGGCGGATCACTACAGCGCCGAGCTGACCGAGATCGACGGCGGTTTTTTGCTGAGCTGGCAGATCACCGGGCCGCGCAAGAACGAGCGGCTCAGCTATCGCTATCTAGTCTGACGCTGGCTTGCAGGCATAAAAAAACCGGCGCAAAGCGCCGGTAGCGGGGGACAAATCGGAGGTTTTTTTAAAAACAGTCCCAAAACAGGAGAGATAGACTCTCGTCACACATTCAGAGATGGACTTCAGGCATTCAGGGCATAGCTCAGCATGGCTTGCAGCTTGCTATCGAAGAACCAGGGCAGCAGTACCATCAGCAGGCCCATGATCCCGGCCAGTCGCTGGCGATACTGCCAGCCGGCAATCAGTACCAGACCACCGCACAGTGTGGTCAGGATGCCTGACATAGGGTGACCTCGCGCTGTGTGCGACGCTGTTGCGCCCACTGGTTCATGGCGACCGAGCCGAGGATCAGGGCCAGAGCAACACCTGTGGTGGGGTGGATCTGTTCGCCGAGGAACAGGGCTCCCAGCATCACACCGAACAGCGGCACCAGATAGTTGCTGAAGGAGGCGAACGTCGGGCCAGCCTTCTGGATCAGCGCCATGTAGAGGAAGTAGACCAGACCGGTACAGAGGGTACCCAGCACGGTAATGGCGCTCAGGGCCTGGCTGCTCGGCATGGTCAGGTTGCTCAGGTCAACCATGAACGGTGCGACCAGCAGCAACTGGGTGGCTGAGGAGATCAGGATATTGCGGGCAACCACGACCGGATGGTCCTTGGCGAAGCGCTTGATCATCAGCAGGCCGATGGCGAAGCAGCTGGCACCAAACAGGATGGCGACGGCACCGAGCAGGCCGGCGTTCATGCCCTGGGAGAGTTTCGGCCAGAACAGGGTGAGTACCCCGGCAAAGCCGATGATCACCGAGAGCAGACCGGTTTTGGTGATTCTTTCACCAGAAATAAACAGCGGTGCAGCCAGAATGGTTACAAACGGGATACAACCCATGACCACGGCGGCGATGGCGCTATCCACGTACTGCTGGCCCCAGGCGACCATGATGAAGGGGATGGTGGCATCCAGCAGGGCGATCAGCATATAGGTGCGCCACGGGGTGTGCTCACTCTTGAGCCGCATGAACAGGCAGAGCAGACCCAGGGTCAGGCTGCCGCACAGGGCACGACCGGCAGCCACCAGAATGGGGGGCAACTCGGCAACGGCCTGGTGCATAAAAATGAACTGGGAACCCCAGAGCAGGCCAATGGCCAGCAATAACAGATAGCTACGCATTTTAATCTCCGATGTATTAAGCCAGCGCATTCTAGGTAATCTGTTACTATGGTAAAAATGAATTGTTGGCATTTAACTATGGCTAATATCGATGGATAGCTCACTCGCCCGTCTCGACCTCAACCTGCTCGCCGTATTCGACATGCTGATGCAGGAACGCAACGTCACCCGTGCCGCCGAACGGCTGCATCTCTCCCAATCCACTGTCAGTCACGCCTTGGGGCGGCTGCGGGTGGCGCTGGATGACCCGTTGTTCGTGATGAGTCGGCGCGAGATGATGCCGACCGAGCGGGCCAAGGCGCTGGCCGGGCCGGTGCGTCAGGCGCTGGCGATGCTGGAGCAGGGATTGCGACAGGCTAAGGGGTTTGATCCCGCCACCGCGCGGCGGATTTTCCGCCTCGCCACCCCGGGCTCGGTGGAGCACGGACTGGTGCCGGTGCTGGTGGACAGGCTCCATCGGCAGGCCCCTCACTGTCGGCTTGAGGTGTGCGAGCTGGCCGACAGCAACTACGAGCGGGAGCTGGAGAAGGGGGAGCTGGATCTGGTGATCGGTTTCGCCGGGGCGAATCACCTCTCACCCCGCTTGTGGCGGGAGGAGTGGTTCAACAACCCGTTGGTCTGCCTGTCGCCGCTCGGCAGTGAGTTACCCGATGTATTGACGCCGGTCGAGCTGGTGAGCCGCCCCCACATCCACACCTCCAGCTGGGGTCACAGTCAGGCAATGGTGGAGCTCTGGCTGGCCCGCTTCGGGGTGGAGCGGGAGCTGGGCGTGCGGTTGCCGAGCTTTATGGCGGTGCCACCGCTGATGGCGACCGGCCGCTATCTGGTGGTGGTGCCCGAGATGATCGGACGCCACTTCTGCCGTTACTACCCGCTGCGGATGCACCAGCTCGACCCCGCCATCCCCATCGTCTACCTGATGGCAGGGCACCCGCTCACCGCCCACGACGAGGCGATCGGCTGGTTCAAGAGCCTGTTGCACCAGCTGGTGTTCGACCTCTACGGCGACGATGCGCTCGGCACCCCGGCTCAGCGCAGTCTGGCGAAGTAATCCAGCCCCATGGCGCTTTTCACCTCCGCCAATACCTCATCGGTGATGACGCGGGCCTGCTCGGTGCCCTGATAGAGCAGTTCCAGCAGCATCTTCTTGTCGGCGATGGCGGCCTGACGGCGCTCCCGCATCGGCGCGAGCAGGGTCTGCAGGCAGTCATTGAGCACCTGTTTGCAGCGCATATCGCCCAATCCGCCGCGTTGGTAGTGCGCCTTCATCTCGGCGACCAGCGCCTTGTCGGGGTGGAAGGCATCGAGATAGGCGAACACCGTATTCCCCTCCACTTGACCCGGGTCGTTCACCTTGAGGTGGTTGGGGTCGGTATACATGGCGAACACCGCCTGTTTGACCTCTTCCGCCGACATGCCGAGTTCGATGGTGTTGCCGAGGGATTTGGACATCTTGGCCTTGCCGTCGATGCCGGGCAGGCGGCCGGTGTCGCTCAGGATCGGCTGGCATTCGGTCAGCACCTCTTTGTCTACCAGAGAGTTGAAGCGGCGGACGATCTCGTTGGTCTGCTCCAGCATCGGCAGCTGATCTTCCCCGACCGGCACATGGCTGGCGCGAAAGGCGGTGATATCGGCGGCCTGACTCACCGGATAGACCAGAAAACCGGCCGGCAGCGTGCGTTCAAACCCTTTTTGCTGGATCTCCGCCTTGACGGTGGGATTGCGCTCCAGCCGGGCGACGCTGACCAGATTGAGGTAGTAGCAGGTGAGCTCGGCGAGGGCGGGCAGGGCGCTCTGCAGGCAGAAGGTAGTCTTGGCCGGGTCGAGACCGACCGCCAGATAGTCGGCCATCACCTCCAGCACGTTGTCGGTCACCTTGGCCGGATTGTGGCCGTTGTCGGTCAGCGCCTGCAGGTCGGCGATCATCACGAATTGACGGTAGTGGTGCTGGGCTTCGACGCGCTGGCGCAGGGAACCGACATAGTGGCCGATGTGCAGTTTGCCGGTGGGACGATCGCCAGTCAGGATTACGGGGTTGTGCATGTCACTCTCTCCAGTTGGGTGAGCCGGGAGGCGACAAAGGGATAAAAACAGTTGACCGCCTCTCGGCGGTCACGGTGTTTTCTTTGGGAAATTTACAATAGAAACGCGGTGCCGCCTGTTTAGGAGCAGCACCACCAGTAGTTGTGATTGAATGCGGTCATATTCATAGCAAATCAAACTACGCCGGTTTCATTACTTCTGCAAGGGGACGACCAGCAGATCGCACGGCACCGTATTCATCAGCTGACGGGCGCTGGAGGTGAGCAGGCTCCAGAAGCTCTGGCGATGGCCGCACACCAGCAGGTCGATCTCGTACTCCTTGACCGCCTGATTGACCCGCTCGCTCAGATCGCCGCAGATCACCAGCTTCTTCTCGATGGGGTAGTCCACCGAGGCGAGGAAGGCCTCCAGCTTCTCTTTCGCTTCGGCGATCACCTGATCCTGCACGTTGTCGATGTCGATATCGATCATCTCGGTGTAGAGATCCTTGAGGTCCACATCGACATGGATAACCGACAGCTTGGCGCCGTTGGAGCGGGCTCTGTCCACCGCCTTGTCTATCACCTTGCGGTTGTCTTCAGAGAGGTCGATCGCAGCCAGAATATGCTTGTAATAGGTTGTTCCACTCATGGGGGTTCTCCTTACCGATCCTTCAGCCCACTATACCAATCTCTGCTGAAACTAAAATGGTGCCTCAGGCACAGTTTTGGGATTTAAATGAGTTTAATGACGTGTGACACAGGGTCAGCCACTCAGTTATTAACCACTATTTGCCTATAAATTAAACAAGAGTTTGACGCCGGTCACACCCCTCGGCTTGCCGATCAGGGGGGAGAGGCATAGGATGGGCCCGTGCTTCGCAATGAACACAAAACAACAAAAAGCATCTGAATACCGCTTTGGGGAGCCACGTGCTCCCTTTTGTTTTTCTGCCTCAATTCCCGCGGCTTTTCTGACTGATAGCGATCCGGCATCAAGTTAATCTCCTTCGATTTGGTTATGCTGTAGCCAGTTTCTTTGGAGGCCTTCCCATGATCATTCATCCCCAGATTCAAGGTTGTGTTGCCCGTAACTGTCACCCCATCGGCTGTCGCGCCGCCGTGCAGCAGCAGATCGAACGTATCAAGGCCGCTGGCCCGTTCAACGGCCCCAAGCGGGTGCTGGTGCTGGGGGCCTCCTCCGGGTTTGGACTGGCGTCGCGCATTGCGCTCGCCTTTGGTGCCGGTGCCGACACCATCGGCATCTCGTTTGAGCGCGGCCCTTCCGACAAAGGATTGGGCAGCGCCGGTTGGTACAACAACATCTGGTTTCGCAAGGAGGCGGAGCAGGAGGGGCGTATCGCCATCAACCTGATTGGCGATGCCTTCTCCGACGGGATGCGCCAGCAGGCCATCGACACCATCCGCCAGCAGCTGGGGCAGGTGGATCTGGTGATCTATTCGCTGGCGAGCGGCATCCGGGTGCTGCCCGATGGTACGCAAGTGCGCTCCGTGCTCAAGACCACCGGTCAACCATTCAGCGGCTGGGGGCTGGATTTGGAGCGCGATATTCTGGTGCAGCAATCGCTGGCACCTGCCACGCCGGAGGAGATCCGCGATACCGTCACCGTGATGGGGGGCGAGGATTGGCAGCTCTGGATGCAGGCGTTGCAGCAGGCCGGTTGTCTGGCCCCCGGTGCGCAAACAGTGGCCTACTCCTATATCGGCCCCGAATCCACCTATCCCCTCTATCGGGATGGCACCATCGGTTATGCCAAGGAGCATCTGCACGCCACCGCCGAGACCATCAACCTGCAGCTGGCCGAGATTGGTGGCCATGCCTGGGTGTCAGTCTGCAAGGCGCTGGTAACCAAGGCGAGCGCCTACATTCCGGTGCTGCCGGTTTATCTGGGCCTGCTGATGGGGGTAATGAAGGAGCGCGGTGTGCACGAAGGCTGCATCGAGCAGATGCAGCGACTGTTTGCCGCCAAGATGTACGGGGCCAATGGGGTGGTGGCCGATGGTAACCGGCTGATCCGGATGGATGACCACGAGCTCGACCCGGCCATTCAGGCCGCCGTCTCGGCGCTCTGGCCCAAGGTGACGCCGGACAATTTCCACGCGCTGGGGGACTTTGCAGGGCTGCGGCAGGACTTCATGCAACTCAACGGCTTCGAGCTGCTGGGCGTCGATTATGCTGCGCCGGTGGATGTCGCCTCCCTTAGGGAGCTGACCCCCTGAGCTGAAAGAAACGGGATCTCCCTCTCGTTGGCGGGTTGATTCGCGGCGGGAGTGTGGCGACAATCGATACCAAATCACTGAGGAGAAAAAAGATGCTGGCCCAAGCCATGATCGAGAAGTTGAACGAGCAGATTAACCTGGAGTTCTACTCCTCCAATCTCTATCTGCAGATGAGCGCCTGGTGCGAAGACAAGGGCTTTGAAGGGGCGGCGACCTTCCTGCGTCAACACGCGGTCGAGGAGCGCCAGCACATGGAGCGTCTGTTCACCTACGTGAGCGAGACCGGCGCCATGCCCAAGCTGGGTGCCATCGATGCCCCTCCCCACGAGTTCAAGTCGCTGGGCGACGTGTTCCGTACCACTCTGGAGCACGAGTATCACATCACCAAGTGCATCAATGGTCTGGCCCACGTAGCCTTCACCACTCAGGACTACTCCACCTTCAATTTCCTGCAGTGGTATGTGGCCGAGCAGCATGAAGAGGAGAAGCTGTTCAAGAGCATCGTCGACCGTCTGGGTCTGGTGGGTGAAGATGGCAAAGGCCTCTACTTCATCGACAAGGAGCTGGCCGAACTGGCCAAGGGCGCCCCGGCCAGCATCATGGACAGCAACGCCTGATAGTCGTGGACACTTAGTGTTCAGCCAGTACAATAACGGCCCTTTTAAGGGCCGTTGTTTATTCTGGTGGGCAGCCACTATGGTTGTGTTCCGCCAGAGGCAATCTCGGTTCTGGCCAGGTGCCGTTTCTATTTTGATAAGTGAGTGATGATGAAGCAGGTCGATGTGGTGGTGATCGGGGCCGGTGCGGCCGGATTGATGTGTGCGGCGCAGGCGGGCTACCGTGGCCGCTCCGTGCTGGTGCTCGACAATGCCAAGAAGCCGGGCCGCAAGATCCTCATCAGTGGCGGTGGTCGCTGCAACTTCACCAACCATCAGGCTGGTGCTCACGCCTACCTGTCGGAGAATCCCCACTTCAGCAAGTCGGCGCTGGCCCGCTACACCCAGCAGGATTTCATCGATCTGGTGGATCGCCACGGGGTCAACTATCACGAGCGTACTTTGGGGCAGCTGTTCTGTCTCGAGAGCGCCAAGGATATCGTCGATGTGCTGCTCACCGAGTGTGACTGGGCCGGGGTGACCCTGCAGTTCCAGACCGAGATCCTCACCGTCAGCAAACAGGACGAAGGCTTTGTGTTGACCACCAGCAAGGGTGAGATCGGCTGCCACTCGCTGGTGGTGGCGACCGGCGGTCTCTCCATGCCCAAGCTGGGCGCGACCCCCTATGGCTTCAAGCTGGCGGAGCAGTTCGGTCTCAAGGTGCTGCCGACCCGTGCCGGTCTGGTGCCCTTTACCCTCCATCAGGCGGAGAAAGAGGCGTTCGCCGATCTGGCTGGCATCAGCCTGCCGGTAGCGGTCACCGCCGAGGATGGCACCCGGTTCAAGGAGGCGATGCTGTTCACCCATCGCGGCCTCTCCGGTCCCGTCATCCTGCAGATCTCCTCCTACTGGCATGCCGGCGAGAAGATCCACATCAACCTGCTGCCGGAGCTGGATATTCCGGCTGCCCTGCGTGAATGGGCGCAGGCGCACCCGGCGCAGGAGCTGAAAACCGTGCTGGGGCGCGAGCTGCCAAAGCGCTTCGTCGACAAGCTGGTGGAGCTGGGTCAGCTGGTCAGCAAGCCGATGCGTCAGTACAACGAGCGGGAACTTGAGGCGATCGCCAACCTGCTGGGTGACTGGCAGATCCTGCCCAACGGCACCGAGGGATATCGCACCGCCGAAGTGACCCTGGGGGGCGTCGATACCAACGAGCTCTCCTCCAAGACCATGGAAGCGCGCAAGGTACCGGGCCTCTACTTCATCGGCGAAGTGGTGGATGTGACCGGCTGGCTCGGCGGTTACAACTTCCAGTGGGCCTGGTCCTCCGGTTGGGTGGCCGGTCAGTACTGTTGATGTCACAGGGGCTGGTTTATCCGGCCCCGATTTATTGGTCAGGGTTAGGGTGATCGGTCGGGTTGCCGCAAGGGGGCGCAGATGCTTGAGAATCAGATGATGTTGTTGGCGGTGTTCGAGCGGGCAGCGCTGATGCTGATGACCCTCTTCTTCCTGACCCGCACCCGGCCGTTCCAGCGGCTGTTCCAGAAGCGGGATCACACCCCGGCCGAGCTGGTGCTGGTAGCCTCCATCTTCGGCCTGTTTGCGGTGTTCAGCACCTACACCGGCATTCCGGTGGAGGGGGCGCTGATCAACGTGCGGATCATCGCCATCATCTCCGGCGGCATCCTGTTCGGCCCCTGGGTCGGCATTCCGGCCGGGGTTATCTCAGGCCTGCACCGCTACCTCATCGACATGGATGGCCACACCTCCATCCCTTGCCTGATTGCCAGCATCATCGCCGGTCTGCTCGCCACCTGGCTGCACCTGCGCTGCCGCAAGTCGCGGCTCTGGCTCTACGGTATTCTGGCGGGGATGCTGTGCGAAGGGCTGACCATGCTGCTGATCTGGCTGCTGACTGAGCCCCACGAAGTCGGGGTGGAGATCGTTAACCATATCGCCTATCCGATGATCGCCGGGGCGCTCTGCATCGGCCTTATCATCAAGCTGGTGCAGGATCTGGATGACGAGAAGGAGCTGATTGCTGCCAAGCAGGCCAAGCTGGCGCTCGATATCGCCAACAAGACGCTGCCCTTCTTCCAGAACATCGATCGCCACTCCCTCAGTCAGGTGTGCGATGTGATCCGGCGCGACATCAGCGCCGATGCGGTGGCCATCACAGATACCCATGACGTGCTGGCCTATGTCGGGGTGGGCAAGGATTACTACGAGCTGGATGAGCACCACGCCATCAGCGGCATGACCCAGCAGGCGGTGCTGCTCGACCAGATCATCATCAACAACGATCTGCGCCAGTATCACCTCTCCGATTTCCACTCGGTCATCATTATTCCGCTGCGGGAAAACGGCTCGGTGAGCGGCACCCTCAAGATCTACTATCGCCGCACCCACAGCATTACCAGCTCCCTGCGGGAGATGGCGGTGGGTCTCTCCCAGCTCATCTCCACCCAGATGGAGGTGTCGCGCATCGAGCAGCTCAAGGAGATGACCCGCAAGGCGGAGTTCACCGCGCTGCAGAGCAAGATTAACCCGCACTTCCTGTTCAATGCCCTCAACGCCATCTCATCCTTGATCCGCATTCGCCCCCAGCAGGCGCGCCAGCTGATCGCCAATCTGGCGGATTACCTGCGCTACAACCTCAACAAGGGGGATGAACTGATCGACATTCAGGAGGAGCTGCAGCAGGTGCGCGACTACGTGGCCATCGAGCAGGCCCGCTTCGGCGACAAGCTGGAGGTGGTGTTCGAGGTGGACGACGTCCACATTCAGGTGCCGAGCCTGCTGTTGCAGCCGCTGGTGGAAAACGCCATCCTGCACGGCATCCAGCCCCGCAGCGCGCCAGGTCGGGTCACCATCGAGGTGAAACAGCTGGCGGGCGGCATCCGGGTGGCGGTGCGGGACACCGGCTATGGCATCAGTCAGGAGGTGATCGACGGGGTGGCCGCCGGGCGGGTGGAGAGTCGCAGCATCGGCCTGATGAACGTGCATCAGCGGGTCAAGCTGCTCTATGGCGATGGCCTGCACCTCAAGCGGCTGGAGCCGGGTACCGAAGTGAGTTTCTATCTGCCGGATCAGGAGTCGATGCCATGTTGAGAGCCATCACTGTTGAAGACGAGTCGCTGACTGGAGAGGCGTTGTCATGCTGAAAGCGATCATAGTGGAAGACGAGTATCTGGCTCGCGAAGAGCTGATCTATCTGGTGAATCAGCACAGCCAGATCGAGATAGTGGCGAGTTTCGAGGATGGGCTGGAGGCGTTCAAATACCTGCAGGATCACGAGGTGGATGTGGTGTTTCTGGATATCCAGATCCCCTCCATCGACGGCCTGCTGCTGGCCAAGAACCTGCACAAGTCCAGTCACCCGCCCCACATCGTCTTCGTTACCGCCTACAAGGAGTTTGCGGTGGAGGCGTTCGAGCTGGAGGCGTTCGACTACATCCTCAAGCCCTACAACGAGCCCCGCATCATCAATCTGCTGCAAAAGCTCGAGCATGCGGGCAAGTCGCAGCCAGCCACCACAGGGGAGGCGAGCGGCGAGGGGAGCAGCCCGCACAATCGCACCGTCAATCTGGTGAAGGGGGAGCGCATCATCGTCACCCCCTGCGAGCAGATCTACTACGCGGAAGCCGACGAGAAGCTCACCTATGTCTACACCCGCGATGATCGCTACGTGATGACCATGACCATCAGCGAGTTTGTCAGCCGCCTGCCTGCCGAGGGGTTCTTTCGCTGCCACCGCTCCTACTGCGTCAACATCAACAAGATCCGCGAAATCGTCCCCTGGTTTAACAGCACCTATCTCATCCGGCTCCATGATCTGCCGTTCGAGGTGCCGGTCAGTCGCAGCAACATCAAGGCGTTCCGTCAGCTGATGCGGCTCTGATTGTCATTCATTCCCGCCGATCTGCATTTCATGCCTTAATCGATCGGCGCGAGCTGCGTCTTGCCTATAGTGGCCTCAATTTCCTTAAGGCCATCGACCGAGACGCATCATGACCAAAGAGATGAACCGCACCCGGTACCTGACACTGATCGGTACCATCATCACCCAGTTTGCACTGGGTTCTGTCTACACCTGGAGTCTGTTCAACGCCCAGCTCTCCGACAAGCTGGACGAGCCGGTGAGTCAGGTCGCTTTCGCCTTCGGCCTGCTCAGCCTCTCGCTGGCGGTCGCCTCCTCCATGGCGGGCAAGCTGCAGGAGCGGTTCGGGGTGCGCAACGTGACGCTGGGCGCTGGTGTGCTGCTCGGCATCGGCTTCTTCCTCACCGCCCATGCCAGCAATCTGGCGATGCTCTACCTCTGTGCGGGCATTCTGGTCGGTTTTGCCGACGGTACCGGCTACCTGATGACCCTCTCCAACTGCGTGAAGTGGTTCCCGGAGCGCAAGGGGCTGATCTCCGCCTGTTCCATCGGTGCCTATGGTCTCGGCAGTCTCGGTTTCAAATATATCAACCTGCTGCTGCTCTCCAGCTCCGGCCTTGAGACCACCTTCCAGCTGTGGGGGCTGATCGCCATGTCCATGGTGCTGGTGGGCGGCATGCTGATGAAGGATGCGCCCAAGCAGGCCGCTTCCGTGCAGCAGAGCGAGAGCCGTGACTTCACTCTGGCTGAGGCGATGCGCAAGCCGCAGTACTGGATGCTGGCGCTGATGTTCCTCACTGCCTGCATGAGCGGCCTCTACGTCATCGGCGTGGCCAAGGATATCGGCGAGAAGATGGTGGGTCTGCCAGCCGTGGTCGCTGCCAACGCCGTCGCCATCATCGCCATGGCCAACCTGGGCGGCCGTCTGGTGCTGGGTATCCTCTCCGACAAGATGTCCCGCATCCGGGTCATCACCATCGCCCAGCTGATTACCCTGGCGGGCATGGCGCTGCTGCTGTTCGTGCCGCTCAACGCCAACCTGTTCTTTGTGGCGGTGGCCTGCGTGGCGTTCAGCTTCGGCGGTACCATCACCGTCTACCCCTCGCTGGTGAGCGACTTCTTCGGTCTCAACAACCTGACCAAGAACTACGGCGTCATCTATTTGGGCTTTGGTCTGGGCAGCATCATCGGCTCCATCGTGGCCTCCCTGTTCGGCGGCTTTATGGCGACCTTCAACCTGATCCTGGTGTTGCTGGTGGTGGCGCTGGTGCTCTCCCTCACCATCCGCCTGCCAGCGCCGGTATCGGTCGAGCGGGCCTGATCACCCGCCTGTCGCAGCAAGCAATGAAAAGACCCGGGCCAGGCCCGGGTCTTTTTTTTGTGTGCGGCTCAGGGGTCAGCGTGGTGGCAGCCCCAGCAGCTGGCGAGCCTGACTGCAGGTCTCCTCCACCGTCGGCCAGTCTTCGGCGGTGATGGTGACATGGCCCATCTTGCGGCCAGGGCGGGGTTCCCCCTTGCCGTACAGGTGCAGATGCACGCCGGGCAGCGCCAGCAGGGCAGCCCAGTCTGGCGTGCCGTTTTGCCAGAGATCCCCCAGCAGGTTGATTAACAGGGCGGGGCGCACGGCGATCTGCTCTGGCAGCGGCAGATCGCACAGGGCGCGCACCTGCAACTCGAACTGGCTGTATGCAGCGTTGTCGAGGCTGGGGTGACCCGAGTTGTGGGGACGGGGCGCCAGCTCGTTGACCAATAGCCTCCCCTCCACCAGGAAGAACTCCACCGTTAGCACCCCGACGTAATCGAGGGTCGCGATCAGCCGCTCGGCTATTGCTTTGGCTTCGCTCTCCAGCGCCGGCACATTGGCCGGGGAGCGAGTCTGATCGAGGATGCCGCCGCTGTGCCAGTTCTGCACTAGTGGCAGGGCGCTGATGGCACCGCTCGGGCTGCGCGCCAGGGTCAGGGCAAACTCCCCCTCCAGCACCAGCCGTTGCTCCAGCACGCAGGGGACGCCACTGGCTGCCAGCGCCGTCGCCAGCTCATCCAGATTACTCACCTGCCACTGCCCCTTGCCGTCGTACCCTTCGCGGGCCGTCTTGAGAATGGCGGGGAAGATTTCGCTGGCCTGTGCGGGGATGGGGTCCTCCGCCTGTAGCGCCAGATAGGGGGCGATCGGGATGTTGGCTCCGTGCAGAAAGGCTTTCTCCTCACGGCGATCCTGACAGATGCGCACCGCGCTGGCGGCCGGGCGTACCGGCTTTTGTTTTTCGAGCAGTGCCAGGGTTGCGGCGGGCACATTTTCGAACTCGCAGGTAATGGCATCGCAGCGGAGTGCCAGTTGGTGCAGGGCGGTCTGGTCGTCATAGGGGGCGACAATATGGTGATCGGCGGCGGCACCGGCAATGCTGGCGGGATCGGGATCCAGCACCACCACCTTGTAGCCGAGGCGGTGGGCGGCCATCACAAAGTAGCGGCCAAGCTGACCGCCGCCGAGCATGCCGAGGGTGGCGGGAGGCAGGATCATGTCGGCTCCTCCAGCGTGAGGGCCAGCACCCGGTCGCGCTCGCGGGTGCGGAAGTCGTCGAGCTGCTGCCGGTAGCGGGGGGCGTCGCCGTCTTGTGCAACGGAGAGCAGAGAGACCGCAAACAGGGCCGCGTTGGCGGCCCCCGCCTCGCCGATGGCGAAGGTGGCGACCGGTACCCCTTTGGGCATCTGCACGATGGAGAGTAGCGAGTCCATCCCCTTGAGATGGCGTGATGGGATGGGCACCCCCAGCACCGGAAGAGTGGTCTTGGCGGCGACCATGCCCGGCAGATGGGCGGCGCCACCGGCCCCGGCGATGATGGCGCGCAGGCCGCGCTCGCGGGCTGTGGCGGCATACTCGAACAGCAGATCCGGGGTGCGATGGGCCGAGACCACCCGCGCCTCGTAGGGCACGCCGTGCTCCTTGAGGATACGGGCGGCAGCCTGCAGCACTGGCCAGTCGGAGTCGGAGCCCATTATCAGGCCGATCAGCGGAGGGGTGTTCATGTGTATTGGTTCCTTGCTGTTAAACGTTTGCTTTTGGTAAACAAAAAGAGCCGGCAAGCCGGCTCAGAATTTCTCGGGTCGCACGATTTCGACCGGTTGCAGAAAGGCGATCATGGCGTAATCGGGGTAGTAGCGACTCTGCAGGTGGGCCAGCAGCCGCTCCGCCTGCTCCCTGCTGCAGATCGCCTCCAGCCGGATGTTGCCGCTCTCGCTCCAGCTGGCGTTGCGCTCGCCATGATCTCCCCGGCCGCGGGCATCTGTGATGGTGTAGCCGCGCAGCCCCTCGCGGGTGAGGGTGCGCAGCAGGGTGGGTTCCAGGTTCGCTTCCGTGATGACGGTGAGCAGGGTGCGGGTCTCGGTCTGCATGTGGCTACTCCGTGAAGTGGCGGGCCCAGCTGTGGTAGAGCGGGATCCCCAGCATGATGTTGAATGGGAAGGTGACTCCCAGCACGGCGCTGAGGGACAGCCCCGGGTTGGCCTGAGGCACGGCGATGCGCATGGTGGCCGGCACGGCAATATAGGAGGCACTGGCCGCCAGGGTAGCCAGCAAGGTCAGGCCGCCGAGAGAGAGGCCCATCAGCTGGCCAGCTGCCAATCCCAGTCCCGCGGAAGCGAGCGGCATCAACAGGGCGAAGCCGAGCAGGAAGAAGCCATGCTTGCGCAGATCCTGACACTGGCGGGCGACGATGAGGCCCATCTCCAGCAGGAACAGCGCCAGAGCCCCTTTGAACAGGTCGACAAACAGCGGTTTGAGTGGGGCAATCCCGTCCGGCCCGGCCAGATAGCCGATGGCCATGCCGCCCAGCAGCAGGGTCACCCCTTTGCCGAGGAAAGTCTCGTGGGCCAGCATGCGCCAGCGGGTCTCGCGACTGATGCCGCGGGCCAGCACTATGCCCACCAGAATGGCCGGGATCTCCATCACCGCGAGGAAGATGGAGAGCTGGGATTCAAAGCTGATGCCTCGCTCGGTGAGCCAGTTCACCCCGACCGCAAAGGTGGCGACGCTGACCGAACCATAGTGGGCGGCGGTGGCGGCGGCATCGACCCGGTTCATCTTGAGGCGCAGCACAGCAAAGCCGAGCAGGGTCTGCACCACGCCGAGCAGGATCACCAGCGCAAGTTGTGGCAGCAGGGGTTGCAGGGATTGCTGGGCCAAACCGACGCCGCCCTTGAGGCCGATGGCCAGCAGCAAAAAGAGAGAGAGGGTGTCGTAGAGGGCAGGAGGCAGTTTGAGCTCGGAGCGCACCAGACCGGCCAGCAGACCAAACAGAAAGAAGAGTACAACAACGTCCAGCATGATGGTTCGCAGGGAAGTTCAGATAATGGTTGCATGCTAGAGCCCGCAATGTTTCGATAAAATCAGATTCTCGCTGATGGTTGTTCGGAAAAAACTGATAGGGAACGGCATGCTCAACTACAAACAGCTCTACTACTTCTGGCATGTGGCGCGCAGTGGCAGCGTGACGCAGGCCGCCGAACAGCTGCACCTCACGCCGCAGACCATCAGTGGTCAGGTCGCCGAGCTGGAGCAGTCCCTCGGGGTGGCACTGTTCAACCGGGTGGGGCGGCGTCTGGTACTGACCGCCGCCGGACGGCAGGCGCAGGAGCAGGCAGGGGCGATTTTCTCGCTCGGCGCCGAACTGGAGCATACCTTGCGCCACGCCAGTCAGGAGCTGACCATGCAGGTGGGGATCGCCGATTCGGTGCCCCGCACCTTGGCGTTCGAGTTGCTGGCCCCCGCCATGGCGCTGGCGACCCCGCTGCGGTTGGTGTGTCACGAGGAGCGGGCCGAGCAGCTGTTCAGTGAGCTGGCACGCCACAAGCTGGACATGGTGCTGATCGATCGCCCGCTTCCTCCCGACAGCGGGGTGCGTGGCTACAACCACGAGCTGGGGCGCAGCCCGCTGGCGCTGTTTGCCAGCCCCGAGCTGGCGGCGCGGGCACGGGATGGCTTTCCCGCCTCGCTGGAGGGGTTGCCGCTGCTGATCCCCGGAGAGAAATCGGCCACCCACGATCGGCTGCTGGCGTGGTATCGCCAGCAGGGCATTCATCCCCATCTGGTGGGGCAGTTTGATGACTCCACCCTGATGAAGTCGTTCGGCAAGGCGGGGATGGGGATCTTCCCGGCGCCGCTGGCAATGGCTGACGAAATTGGCCGTCTCTACGGGGTGGAACGGATTGCGACCCTCACCGACGTTACCCTCTCTTATTATCTGGTCTCGGCAGGGCGCCATCTCTCCCATCCAGGGGTACAGGCGGTGATGGAGGGGGCACAGCAGCGGCTGGCAGCGCTGGTTGGCAATAAATAGAAATCTGGATGGCTATACATCCAGCTTGGCTCTGCCTATAATCCTCCCGCTTTGGCGCATCATGCTTAATAGGGAATCCGGTGAGAATCCGGAGCTGGCGCGCAGCGGTAAGGGGGAACGAAGCGACATCAGGGCACTGCCGTCAGGCGGGAAGCCGTCGCCGTAGGCCATCAGCCCCCGAGCCCGAAGACCTGCCAGAGTTCGTATTTCGGGCCGAGAGAAACCGGCCACGAAGTAGATACTTACGCGAACTTAAGGATCTCTCATGTCGAAGAAATTTCTGGCGGCTGCCCTGTTGCCGACGGCGGCGTTTGCCCAGCAGCTGACCATTCCCGTCAATCCCACCATGGTGGTGACCGCTACCCGCGTCGCCCAACCTGCTTCCAGCGTGCTTGCCCCGGTCAATGTGGTGACCCGGGACGAGATCGATCGCCTGCAAGCCCAGACCGTGACCGATGTGGTCAAGACCCTGCCCGGTGTGGAAGTGGTCAGCAATGGTGGCCGAGGCCAGCTTAGCTCGCTGCGGGTGCGTGGTGGCACCTCCTCCCAGACACTGGTACTGGTGGACGGGGTGCGCAGTGCCTCTTTGACCGCCGGTATGACCGAACTGAATAACCTCCCGCTCAATCAGGTGGAGCGCATTGAATACATTCGTGGCCCACGCGCCACCATTTATGGTTCTGATGCCATCGGCGGGGTGATCAACATCATTACCCGTCCCGACAAGGGGACAAATCAGCACAAGTTCAATATCGGTGCTGGTTCCCATCAACAGCGTCAGGCTGCTTTCAGTAGTGCCAGCCAGGTCGGTGAGGCGGGTCAGCTCAAGGTGGCTGGCGGTTTTGATGATGAAGAGGGTTACAACGTACACCCCTTGCCCGGCATCAACGATGGTGATCGTCACGGGCATCAGGGCTACAACGCCATGCTGGACTACCAGCAGGCGCTCGGCAGCAACTGGGATCTGTTCGGTACAACCCGCTGGTTCCGCAATGTCGCCCAGTACGACCGCTCTTCTGCGGCTTCCGCCTGGGGGCCTGCCACCCATCAGCGCAACGAGACCTGGACTGAAAACCAGAGTTATCAGCTGGGGTCGCGCTATCACGATGATCGCTATCTGAGTGAGTTGCGTGGCGCCTTCTCCAAACAGGATGCGTACGACTATCAGGACAACAGTGGCCGCGATCAGGCCAATACCCGGACCTACACCCGCCAGTACAGCCTGAACTGGGTCAACAGCTTGAAATTGAACGAGAGCTGGACGCTGGGAGGCGGGGCCGATTGGCAGAGTGATCGACTGGATGATCGCTCCCGCTCCTCCGGCTCCACGTATCCGGCCGATGCCAAAGAGCGCGACAACACCGGCCTCTATGCCCTTGCCCAGTTCGACAACCAGACCTGGCAGGGCGAGCTGAGCGGCCGTAGCGACGACAACGAACAGTTTGGTCGCCACAACACCTGGCAAACCGGCGCAGGTTGGCGCTTTGTCGAGGATTACCGCCTGAGTGCCCGCTACGGCACCGGTTTCCGCGCCCCCTCCTTTAACGACCTCTATTATCCGGGCTCTGGCAATCCCACCCTGAAGCCGGAAGAGTCGAAGAGCAGCGAGCTGATGCTGGATGGTCAAACCGCTGGCGTGGAGTGGCGAGCCACCGGTTATCGCAACGACTTCGAACAGATGATCCAGTGGGCGCCCAACAGTCAGGGTATGTGGACACCACAGAACGTTGGCAAGGCGCGCATTGAAGGGATCGAGCTGGAAGGGGAGTTTGATACCGGCTGGTTGAGTCATCGGGTCTCTGCCGAATACAAGGATCCCAAAGACAAGGTAACCGACAAGCAGTTGCAGCTGATCTCCCGCAAAGGGGCCAAGTGGGTGACTCAGGCGCAGTGGCAGCAGTTTGATGGTTCATTGAGCTGGATCTATCAGGGTGAGCGCTATGGCGATGCGGCCAACACCACAACACTTGGTGGCTACAGCGTGTGGAATCTGGCGGTCGGCTACAAGGTCACCCCGGCGCTCAAGGTATCTGGCAAGATCAACAACTTGCTGGATAAGGAGTATCAGACTGCGGTGGGTTATCCGGCCGATGAGCGCGCTTACTACGTGACGATGGATTACTCCCTGTAAATAGTCTCCTCTTGATGGGAAAAACCCGGGCCCTGCCATTGGCAGGGCCTTTTCTATTGGCGGCAGGCGGGAGTATGATCGCCGCCTTGCACCAAAGGGGAGCTCAAGTGGCCAATATTCTCGTGTTTGATTCCGGTATGGGTGGCCTGACCATCTACCGCGAGATCCGCCGCGTTCTGCCGGCACACAACTATTTCTACTGCTTCGACAATGCCAACTTCCCCTATGGTGAATTGAGCGAGCCCGCCCTGATTGCTGCCTGCACCCGCTTGGTTACCACCATGGTGACCCGTCATCATATCGATCTGGTGGTGATCGCCTGCAACACGGCCAGCACCATAGCGCTGCCGGCCCTGCGTGCGGCACTGGATATTCCCGTGGTGGGGGTGGTGCCAGCCATCAAGCCTGCCGCCGCACAGACCCGCAACGGTTGTATCGGTCTGCTGGCTACGCCGGGCACGGTGAGTCGCGACTATACCCACGAACTGATCGCCCAGTTCGCTCCCGGCAAGCGGGTGCTGCTCAAGGGCACCACCGAGCTGGTCATAGAAGCCGAACACAAGCTGGCGGGTTTGCCGGTCAATATGGCGTTGCTGCGTGAAGTGCTGGCCGACTGGCTGGAGGGAGAAGAGAAGCCAGATACGCTGGTGCTCGGTTGCACCCACTTCCCGCTACTCAATGAAGAGATTGGGCAACTGATGCCGCAATGCCAGCTGATCGACTCGGGCAGTGCCGTTGCCAAACGGGTGGCCTGGTTGCTGAGCAATGGCGGGCATGGCGCCGTGCAGCCTGTATATATAGAAGAGGTGATTGCCAGGGCTTACTGTACCCGACTGGATGAGGAGGCCCAAAAACTGACAGCCCCCTTGCAAGCATGGGGGCTGTCATCACTGGAAGAGGTAAGGTACTGACGAGCGGTTAGGCGTCAGCTTCGCTACCTTCCCTCTCTTCTTTATCACGTTTGTCATTCGCTTCACGCACCTTGAGGGTGCGCTGCTGGTACTCTTTATCATTCAACGCGGCAATCGCCTTGGCGGCATCGGCGGCGGGCATCTCCACGAAACCGAAACCTCTGCGCTTGCCGGTAGACTTGTCCTTCATCAACCGCACGGAAATGACCTGGCCCTGTTCGGCAAACAATTCGCGCACTGCAATCTCGTTGGCGCGATAGGGCAGGTTGCCTACATATAAGGTGCAAGTCTCCTGATTGGCGATCGACTCGGCGACATTAGCCGGGGTTCGCTTCAGGAACAGCGGTACCACGAAACCGCCGATGGCCAGACCTGCTGCAAAAATCACTTCCGCTTTCAAAGAGAACTGCAGGGCCTGGGCAACCAGGTAGCCAACCACTGCCAATACCAGAGCAAGGATTGCGGCCTGCATATATACGGGAAACTTGGATAAATTCATCTTAAAAGACCTTTTGTAAATGAAAGCAAAAAAGGTGCAACACTATATTCACCTCCATGGTAACCAGCTTTCCTGATTGGCGCTACCATGGACCACTCGGGAGAGGTTATCGGCTCCAGTATGGCATTCCCAAGGTCACTGAAGGCGACATAAATGACGCTGAAAAGGGAGTGAAATAACCGGATTGTGGATAACACTGTATATATACACTGAATAAGCTGTTTCTAATTGAATAATTTGAAATTTTCGTGATTTTCTTCAAAAAAAGCCTTGTCATCGCGGCCTCGCTCCCTATAATGCGCCCCTACCAGCACGGCGGAACACGCAGGACTGATGAGCCAGCTTCCTTGCGAAGTGGGCGCCGAAAGAAAAGCGAAAACAATCGCTTGACTTTCGAAGTGAGA
>NZ_JAPDBM010000040.1:0-46136 GCF_027705265.1 Aeromonas sp. QDB11
GTAGTTCAGTCGGTTAGAATACCGGCCTGTCACGCCGGGGGTCGCGGGTTCGAGTCCCGTCCGCTCCGCCACTAATTGAAAGGCCTTCCCAGATGGGAAGGCCTTTTTGCTATGGGCGATTTTTGACCGGTGACCACAGATTTGCACACCAGAGCCAACACAAAGCCCGCTCTCACGACCGGGCTTTGGTGTTTTTAGCGTATTAAACAGCCAATACCTGACTTGTATCCGCTGGAAGAGTGCCTGATTACCTGCTATTTTCACCATTTTCTAGCTATATCAGAGCCTTGTCGGCTTCATTCGCGGCTATTTTGACGAGTATACAGGCGGCCAAATCAGGCTTCCGCCGCCTGCTGGCTACAGGGCAGTTCCATATTGACTACCCCCTCTTCCATTTGCACGTCGATCTTGAAACCGAGCCGTTTGGCGAGGTTGACCATGCCGCGATTGCTGGGCATGGTCATGCCGGATAGTTGGCCAATCCCCTGTTCTTTGGCGTAACGGATGATCTTCTCCATCATCAATTTGCCGAGCCCCACCCCTTTCAAGTCCGATCGCACCAGAATGGCAAACTCGGCATCGCTCAGATCCGGGGTCGAGATCGCGCGTACCACGCCGAGGATCTGATCCTGCAGCTCGCCATCTTGCCCCACCGCTACGAAGGCCATCTCCCGGTCGTAATCGATCTGGGTCATGCGAGCCAACTCTTCATGACCCAATTCACCCACATCGGCAAAGAAGCGTTTGTACCTGTCTTCATCGGAGACTTGCAGTACGAACTGTTTATGAGCCGGTTCATCTTCCGGCCGGATCGGGCGCAGCAGGATATGGCGCTGATCTTTAAGCCAGGCGCCCTCCTCCAGTTCGGTAGGATAGGGGCGGATCGCCAGTCGATTGCTGGTCTGGATGGTGGGGTCAGCCAGCGTGAGGCTGGCATCCAGCACCACCATCTCGGCGCCGCACGCTTGTAGCGGGTGCAGATCCAGCTCCTGAATTTCCGGAAAGGCGAGCAGCAGCTCGGAGAGTTGGCAGAGCACCAGACCGAGAGCATCGATATCCAGTCGCTCCGGCGTGGCCTGTTCGCGGATCTTGCGGCTCTTGAGCGCACCGATGATCTGGTAACGAGCCAGCGCCTGATTGAGCGGTGGCAAGGCTGCTACCATCTCCTGCGGTTCGGCGCCCGACTCGCCCAGCAGGATGACGGGGCCAAAGATGGCGTCTTGCTGGATACGGACTCGCAGCTCCAGGCCGCCGCTGCGGCGAGCCATCCGCTGCACCAGCAAGCCTTCGATGCGGGCGCCCGGATCGTGTTGTCTGACCCGATCCAGAATGGCATCCGCAGCTTGCGCTACCTCGGCCGAGGTGCGCAGGTTGAGTACCACGCCGTGCACGGCAGACTTGTGGAGGATATCTGGCGAGCGCAGCTTCACTGCCACCGGATAGCCGATCTGCTCGGCGGTCAGGGTCGCCTCGATGGCGTCGGTGACGATCCAGGTTGGCAGGGTCGAGAGGCCGGCAGCCTGCAAAATTGGATGCACCAGATGGGTATCCAGCCTCAGTTGTTTGCGCTCCTGCGCCTGACGGATCAGCTGCTGGCACATCTCGACATTGAGCTGGTTGCCGTGCAGTGACGCCGGGGTCTCCATCAACTGCTTCTGGTTGCGGCGGTATTCCACCATGTGCATGAAGGCGGCCATGGCGCTTTCCGGCGTGCGGTAGGTTGGGAACCCCGCCTCGGTAAAGAGTTTGCGCCCTTCCTGCGCCGAGTATTCGCCCGCCCAGTTGGTGAGGATATTGAAACGGCGCGCTCTGGGATGCTGTTTCAGATGGGCGATAAGATGGCTGGCCAGCGGTGCGCTCGGTGCCGTGAGCGAGGGAGCGTGGATGATCAGGATGGCGTCGATACCATCTTCCTGCAACACGCTGTCCAGCGCTTCCTGATAGGTGGTAATGGTGGCATCGCTGCCAATGTCGAGCGGCGGGCGAGCCAGTTTGCCGCCGCGCTCCAGCAACACATCCACCGCCATATTGGCTAGCCCGCGGCCGTTGGAGATGATGGCGAGCCGCTCCCCCTTGAGGGTCATGGAGTGGCTGAGGGTTTCGACCGCGGCAAACAGCTCGTGGGTATCTCGTACCCGCAACATACCGGCGCGGCGGATGGCGGCATCATAGACATTGTCGAGGCCGTGGACCGGATCGTGGCGCCCGCTTTTCAGCACCAGGATCGGCTTGTTGCGCGAGGCTGCCCGCGCCGCCGAGAGAAAGTGGCGGGCGTCGTGCAGCTTGTCCATGTAGATCAAGATGGCGCGGGTGACGCTGTCGCGGGAGAGTTGATCCAGCAGCTGGCCGAAGTCGATGTCGCAGTGATCGCCAAGGGAGATGAAGGCGGAGAACCCCAGTTCATGCTGCTTGGCCCAATCCAGAATGGTGGTGCTGACGGCGGCGGATTGCGACAGAAAGGCGACCTGCCCCGGCTTTGCGGCAATCGGTGAAAAGCTGGCATTGATCCCCTGGCCGGGCAGCAGCATTCCCATGCTGTTGGGGCCGAGCAGTCGAATGCCATATTGTTGGCAGACCCGTTTCAGCTCCAGCCGCTCCTCGGTGGAAAAGTCGGCGGCCAGTATGATGGCCGCACCCGTACCCTTTTGGCCGAGCGCCTCCAGCAATGGCAAGACCCGCTCCCGCCGAGTGCAGATGATGGCGAGATCCGGAGTCAGCGGCAGGCTGGCAATATCGGGATAGGCCAGCACGCCGGCGATGGACTTGTTGCACGGGGTGACGGGGAGGATGGGCCCTTTGAACTGGCCCGCCAGCAGGTGGCGTACGATCACATGACCCGCCTTGAGCGGGTCGGTCGAGGCGCCGATCACGGCGATTGAGTGGGGTTTGAACAGCCGATCCAGACCGCTTGCTTTCATGGGCACTCCCGACAAAAGGGGGAAGATACCAGTCTAATACGCCTTTGCTGCGGGTTCTGTGACCGGATCCTGATCACCGTTTGTTCAGGGCATTGGCACGCAGATAAAAGCGCAGTTCGCCTTGCACCCGGCGAATGGCGCCCAGGTGGCGTTCCTGCAGATAGATATCCTGCTCCCGGTCCAGTGCCGTGCTGGGCACGCCCATGCTCTGCAGATACTCGTCAAACAGGGTTGAACCCTTGATCTCTACCAGATGCTGTTTCATGGCTCTCCTCCCTGCGCCTTGGCGTTTGTTGATGAGCGCCCAGTCTGCGATGACCTGCCAAGTTTGCCTATTGTCACTTTTGACACGAGATTTGACTCGAGAGCGCTCACACATCTTTCAGAGAGGGCACGGTGGAGGCGCTGGCTGGCGTTATAGTATGGCGAGGAGCTCGAGGCACGGATGGTGCAAGGGATGATCAGAGTCTGGTGGTGGTGGTGCATGGCACTGTGGACGGTTGGCGTATCGGCAACCGAGCAGCCTATCCGCGCCTGGAATCTGCTGCTGGATCACCCGAACCCCGCCGTCGTCCAGTTGCTGCGGCTCTCCCTCGATCTGACTGTGCCCGAATATGGCCCCTACCAGCTGGTATCCAGCCCGCAGATGGAGCAGGGGCGGGCGGTGAAAGAGCTGCGCAGCGGCGAGCTGGTTCAGGTCGGCGTCTTTGCCCCGGATGGCGAGCGAGAGCGGGAGTTGCTTGCAATCCACATTCCGCTGGCCAAGGGGCTGCTCGGCTGGCGGGTGTGCCTCATTCGGCAGGGGGATGAGGGGCGATTTGCCGCGATCGGGTCGTTGGCAGACTGGCATCGCGCCGGGCTCTCCATCGGTCAGCACAGATCCTGGCCCGATACCCGGCTGCTCAAGGCCAACGGCCTCAAGGTGACGGTGGGCAACCTCTACGAAGCGCTCTTCAACATGTTGCGCAAGAAGCGCTTTGACTGCTTCCTGCGCTCGGTCATCGAGATCGAGGATGAACTCAGGCAGCATCCGGATCTCGCCATCGAGCCCCGTCTGGTGTTTCGCTATCCGCTGGCGCTGCTCTTTTTCGTCTCGCCCAACTATCCGGAGCTGGCGCAGCGCATCGAGCTTGGCTTGCAGCGGGCGCGGAAAACAGGGGATTTTGACCGGATCTTCGAGGAGGGATTTGGCAGCACCATTCGGCGGTTGAAACTGGATGTGCGGGTGCGCCTCGAGCTGCACAACCCCGACTTGCCGCTGCCCAGCCGCATCATGATGGCCGATCCGGCCCTTATCTATAATCCGGTGTCAGCGCAATGAGCCCTGATTCTGTGCGGTATCCCAGAAGGCGCGGATCAGCGGCTCTTCCAGCCGCTTCTTGAGCACCCCGATCCCCACATCAAATGGTTTGAAGGCGGGTTTGAGGTCGATGATCCGCACCTTGTCGCCGAGCGGGCTGTGGTCGATCACCGCCGCCGGCACCAGCCCCACGCCACAACCGAGCGCCACCATGGCGACGATTCCCTCGTTACCCGCAACTTCGGCGTAGATGTTGGGGGCTATCCCCTTGTTGCGAAACCACTGATCGCTGCGTTTGCGGGCCAGCCCCTGCTCGGAGAGGATGACCGGCAGCTGCTCCCAGTCCGGCTCCCCCTGGCGGAACCACAGGTTCAGTTGGGGGGCATTGCGCGGCGCGATAAAGACCAGCGGCACCAGTTGCAGGCTGGCGAACTCCAGCTTGGCGGGCAGCGCATCGGGGCGAGCGGCGATGGCGAGATCGGCTTCATCGGCCAGGATCTTGTCCACCGCCAGCGCCGGGTCGCCGGTCTCCAGCTTGATCTCCAGCTGGGGGTAGCGGCGGCGAAAACGCTCCAGCACCTCGGGCAGCAGGAAGTAGCTGGCAGTGACCGAGCAGAACACTCGCAGCCGCCCCTGCAGCGGTTCGTCGCTGCGTTTGAGCTCCTGCTTGAGCTGACGCCACTCCTGCAACAGGCCGCCGCCAAACTCCCGCAGTTTCTCGCCAGCGGGGGTGAGCCGTACCGAACGGTTGTCCCGCTCGAACAGGATGCAGCCGGTCTCCTGCTCCAGTCGCTGGATGGCGCGGCTCAGGGTGGATGGGCTGACAGCCATGGCATCGGCGCTCTTGCCGAAATGAAGGGAGTCGGCGAGGTGGAGAAACAGCTCGAGATTGCGAAGGTCCATTGATCACTTCCTGCGGTATTCAGGGCATTGCGTCATGCCGAACACTCCTGTTCAGGCAACTGCACCCCAGATAATTCATCTGCGATATTGCTAAAACGGGAGCGCCCATGGGGTGAAATTGCCGAGAATCATCTTTCAATTATTGCAACGTACTGTTTCGAATATATCAGTTCAGGCAATAAGTGTCCCGCGCTATAGTGGTTCAGACAACGCCGCTATCCGGCATGGAATCAATCGAACGGAGCAATCACCATGGCTAACTATTTCAACACCTTGAACCTGCGTCAGCAGTTGGCCCAGCTGGGCAAGTGTCGTTTCATGCAGCGCGAAGAGTTCGCGGACGGCTGCAACGTGCTGAAGGGCAAGAAGGTGGTGATTGTGGGCTGTGGTGCCCAGGGTCTGAACCAGGGTCTGAACATGCGCGACTCCGGGCTGGATATCTCCTACGCCCTGCGCAAGGCCGCCATCACCGAGAAGCGCGTCTCCTGGCAGAAAGCCACCGACAACGGCTTCGCGGTCGGCACCTATGAAGAGCTGATCCCGAGCGCCGATCTGGTGCTGAACCTGACTCCGGACAAACAGCACTCCGACGTGGTGAAAACCGTGATGCCGCTGATGAAGCAGGGCGCCGCATTGGGCTACTCCCACGGTTTCAACGTGGTGGAAGAGGGTCAGCAGATCCGTTCCGACATCACCGTCGTGATGGTTGCGCCGAAGTGCCCGGGTACCGAAGTGCGTGAAGAGTACAAACGTGGTTTCGGCGTACCGACCCTGATCGCCGTTCACCCGGAGAATGATCCCAAGGGTGAAGGCATGGCCATCGCCAAGGCGTGGGCCTCTGCCACCGGCGGCGACCGTGCCGGGGTGCTGGAATCCTCCTTTGTGGCGGAAGTGAAATCTGACCTGATGGGCGAGCAGACCATCCTCTGCGGCATGCTGCAGGCCGGTTCCCTGCTCTGCTACGACAAGCTGGTTGCCGAAGGGACCGACAAGGCCTATGCCGGCAAGCTGATCCAGTTCGGCTGGGAGACCATCACCGAAGCCCTGAAACAGGGTGGCATCAGCCTGATGATGGACCGCCTCTCCAACCCTGCCAAGCTGCGCGCCTTCGAGCTCTCCGAGCAGCTCAAGACCCTGATGCGCCCGCTGTTTGAGAAGCATATGGACGACATCATCGCCGGTGAGTTCTCCCGCGGCATGATGGCCGACTGGGCCGAAGACGATGCCAAGCTGTTCGGCTGGCGCGAAGAGACCGGCAAATCTGCCTTCGAAAACGCCCCGGCGTTCGCTGGCAAGATTGCCGAGCAGGAGTACTTCGACAATGGCGTGGTGATGGTGGCCATGGTCAAGGCGGGTGTCGAGCTGGCGTTCGAAACCATGGTGGCCTCCGGCATCTACGAGGAGTCTGCCTACTACGAATCCCTGCATGAGTTGCCGCTGATCGCCAACACCGTTGCCCGCAAGCGTCTGTACGAGATGAACGTGGTTATTTCCGACACCGCCGAGTACGGCAACTACCTGTTCGCCAACGCCGCCGTGCCCTTGCTGCGTGAGAACTTCATGCCGACTCTGAAAGCGGGTGATCTGGGTGCCAGCAAGGCGGAAGGGCAGAGCGTCGATAACCTGGCGCTGCTGGTGGCCAACGAGGCGACCCGCAACCATCCGATCGAGAAGATCGGTCAGGTACTGCGTGGCTACATGAAGGACATGAAACGCATCGCCGTTGGCGGTTAAGCCTGCATCGGGCTGGATGATGAAAGGGCGGGGATGACGATCTCCGTCGCCGGTCGGACTGGAAACCCGACCGGCCAGCCAGAAAAACCAGCCTGACAGTCATAAAAGATGGTCATAAAAAAGCCCCGCTCATCGAGCGGGGCTTTTGCATTCAGAAAGGCCGGATAAATCAGGCTTTCCAAGCTTTCCAGGTGTTGATCAGACCGTTGGTGGAGCAGTCGTGGCTGGTGACAGCCTCGGCGGTGTTGAGCTCCGGCAGGATCTTGTTGGCCAGCTGTTTACCCAGCTCCACGCCCCACTGGTCGAAGGAGAAGATGTTCCAGATTGCGCCCTGTACGAAGATCTTGTGCTCGTACATGGCGATCAGGGCGCCCAGGGTTTTCGGGGTCAGGCTCTTGAACAGGATGGAGTTGGTCGGGCGGTTGCCTTCGAACACCTTGAACGGTACCAGATCCTTGACCTGCTCCAGAGTTTTGCCAGCAGCCAGGAACTCGGCTTCGACCTGTTCCTTGCTCTTGCCGAAGGCCAGTGCCTCGGTCTGGGCGAAGAAGTTGGCCAGCAGTTTCGGGTGGTGGTCACCGATCGGGTTGTGGCTGATGGCTGGCGCCAGGAAGTCACAGGGGATCAGCTTGGTGCCCTGGTGGATCAGCTGGTAGAAGGCGTGCTGGCCGTTGGTGCCCGGCTCACCCCAGATGATGGGGCCAGTCTGGTAGTCAACCGGCTTGCCGTTGCGATCCACGTATTTGCCGTTGGACTCCATGTTGCCCTGCTGGAAGTAGGCAGGGAAGCGATGCATGTACTGGTCGTACGGCAGAATGGCTTCGGACTCGGCACCGTAGAAGTTGTTGTACCACAGGCCAATCAGCGCCAGCAGCACCGGCACGTTCTGCTCATAGGAGGCAGTGGCGAAGTGCATGTCCATCTCGAAGGCGCCTTGCAGCAGGGCTTCGAAGTTTTCGAAACCGACGGACAGGGCGATGGGCATGCCGATGGCAGACCAGGAGGAGTAGCGGCCGCCAACCCAGTCCCAGAACTCGAACATGTTGTTGGTGTCGATACCGAACTCGGCCACGGCCTTGCCGTTGGTAGAGAGCGCGGCGAAGTGCTTGGCAACGTGGGCCTTGTCACCGGCGATGTTGATGAACCAGTCGCGGGCGGTCAGGGCGTTGGTCATGGTCTCCTGAGTGGTGAAGGTCTTGGAGGCCACCAGGAACAGGGTAGTTTCCGGATCGATCTTCTTCAGAGTCTCGGCGATGTGGGTGCCATCGACGTTGGAGACGAAGTGCATCTGCAGGTGGTTTTTGTAGGGACGCAGTGCCTCGGTGATCATCACCGGGCCCAGATCGGAGCCACCGATACCGATGTTGACCACGTGCTGGATCGCCTTGCCGGTGTAGCCTTTCCACTCGCCGGAGATGATCTTCTCGCAGAAGCCCTTCATCTTGGCCAGTACGGCGTTCACTTCCGGCATCACATCCTTGCCGTCGCATTCGATGGGGCGGTCGGAGCGGTTGCGCAGGGCCACGTGCAGTACCGAGCGACCTTCGGTCATGTTGATCTTGTCGCCATTGAACATGGCGTCGATCGCGCTGCGAAGATCAGTCTCTTTGGCCAGATCAACCAGCAACTTGAGGGTTTCTTCAGTGATCAGATTCTTCGAGTAATCAACCAGGATGTCGCCGCCGAAGGTGAGGGAAAACTTGTCAAAGCGCTTCGGGTCTTGCGCGAACAGATCCTTGAGTCGGGTCTCTTTGTTTGCTGCAAAGTGGGCTTCCAGTGCCTGCCAGGCCTGGGTTTGGGTTGGATTGATATTTTTCATAGGATTCCTGAAATGCCAAGTTGTGTTTGAACCTTGCAGGCAAGGTCCCGCCAAACCTTATTATCCGAGCATTATAGCGAGCCGATCGGGCGGCCCGTGTAACAGATTTTTACCGATTGTCTTTTACCGCAATGGGTCACTGTCGGGAGCATACAACCAGAACATTGGGATTATGTGTCACGAAAGCAAGGCGGATCTTGCGCTTGCTCATGATTGGGGCCACCCCGATGGCCTGAAATTGTTTTCATCCGGTTGGCTTGGTTATGCATCGAAACGGCCATGGGCTGGGGCCAGAAACGACAATGCCAGCCCGAAGGCTGGCATTGTGGGTTGCTGCAGAACCGCGATCACGCCTGCGGTTTTTGCATATGCATCACCATCTGCGGGAAGGGGATCTCGACGCCTTCGGCATCAAAGGTCAGTTTTACCTTCTCGTGGAAGTCGAACCAGACACCCCAGTAATCGGCGGTTTTCACCCAGGGGCGCACCACGATATTGACCGAGGAGTCGGCCAGCGCGGCGACGGCGATGGTGACGGTCGGCTCTTTGAGGATGCGCGGCTCTTCGTTCACCAGACGATCGAGGATCTGCTTGGCCTTGCGCAGGTCAGAGCCGTAGCCGATGCCAAAGGTCATATCGACGCGGCGGGTATCCATGCGCGAGTAGTTGACGATGGTGCCGTTGAGGATGGCGGAGTTCGGGACTACCACCATCTTGTTGTCACCGGAGGTGAGGGTAGTGGTAAAGAGCTGAACGGACTGCACCACACCCGCAGTGCCTGCCACTTCGATAAACTCGCCCGCCTTGATGGGGCGGAAGATGATCAGCAGGAAGCCGGCAGCGAAGTTGGAGAGCGAGCCTTGCAGCGCCAGACCGATGGCCAGACCGGCGGCACCGATAATGGCGACGAAGGAGGCGGTCTGCACGCCGACACGGCCCAGCGCGGCGATCACCACGAACACCAGAATGGCGTATTTGAGGATGCTGCCGACGAAGTGGGTGACGGTGGTGTCCAGCTTGCGGGCCTGCATCACCTTGACCACGCCACCGCTGATGAGGTTGGCAGCGATATAGCCGACCAGCAGGGTCAGCAGGGCGGCGGCGATATTGACGCCGTATTCGATCAGCAGTCCCTGATTATTGACCAGCCAGGTCTGCGCTTCGGTAATGATTTCGGGTTCCATAGGGTGTCCTGTCAGGTTCTAAAAGGTTTATGGTGGATAAATCTAACACCGCAGCGCGACAGTACGGGTCGCATCTGGTACTTCTTTTCTGCCATAAAAACCTGACACAAAAAAGAAGGGAGGCCAAAGCCTCCCTTCTTTTTGCTGAATGACGCGAAAAAACCATCAGCTCTGCAGCAGCTGGCTGCGGATAAATTGCCACTGATCTTCGAAACCGGCGGTCGGCTTGAGCTTGAACTCGGAGCGCACGAACTGGCTGATGCGGCCTTCGGTGTAGGCCAGCAGCAGATTGGCCAGCATGGTCTCGTCGAGCTGGAAGCCCTGGCCCTCGCGTAGCCGCTTTTCGCGCAGCACCTGCTTGATCTGGGTCTCCAGCTTGTCGAACAGGATGCTGATGCGATCCCGCAGCCGATCGTGCTCACCCAGCAGGGCGTCGCCGTTGAGGATACGGGTGATGCCGGGATTGCGCTCGGCAAACACCAGCAGCAGCTGAAGGATGTGGTGGCAGCGCGCCATGGTGTCCTTCTCTTCCGCCATGATCAGATTGACCCGTGACAGCAGGGAATCCTCGATAAAGTCGATCAGCCCCTCGAACATCCGCGCCTTGCTGGGAAAATGTCGATAGAGGGCTGCTTCAGAGACGCCGACCTCGGCCGCCAGACGGGCCGTGGTGATGCGCTGACCCGGACTGGTTTCCAGCATATGGGCGAGCGCCTGCAGGATCTGATCGCGCCGACTCTGTTTCTGATTACTGCTTGCCATGGATTCCCCTAAAAAAACAATGGCTTGATTCTATTATTAGGCACCGCCCATCAGGCTGGTGTGGTCTGTTATTGGCGACCAGAAGAACCAAAACCGCCTTCACCCCGTTCGCTCTGGTTGAACTCATCGACCAGTTGGAAGCTGGCCTGAACTACCGGCATGAGCACCAGCTGGGCGATGCGCTCGCCGGGTTGTATGGTGAACTCATCCTTGCCGCGGTTCCAGACCGAGACCATCAGCTGACCCTGATAGTCGGAATCGATGAGACCGACTAGGTTGCCCAGCACGATGCCGTGCTTATGGCCGAGGCCGGAGCGGGGCAGGATGGTGGCACACAGACCCGGATCCTGGATGTGGATGGCCAGACCGGTCGGCACCAGGGTGGTATCACCCGGGGCCAGAGTCAGCGGCGCATCCAGCAGTGCGCGCAGATCCATGCCGGCAGAGCCCGGTGTGGCGTAGGCGGGCAGCGGGTACTCGGTACCGATACGGGCATCCAGAATCTTCAGTTCAATTTGTGTAGTCATGAATCGCTTTTTCAGTTGGATCTTGTATTGGCGCCCCTCTTGGCAGGCGGGGTGCCGTGAGTCTTGTTCTTTCGGGACGCTCAGAGCCGGTAGTGGCGCGCAATCAGGGCGATCAGGTGACGGGCCAGCGTCAGCTTGTCGGCCAGCGGCAGCGGGGCTTGGCCCCCTTGCCAGAACACGGTCAGGGCGTTGTCATCGGCGTTGAAGCCTTGCCCCTCGCGGGACACATCGTTGGCGGCGATCATGTCCAGCCGCTTACGCTGCAACTTGTCGAGGGCGTATTGTTCCACATCCACGGTTTCGGCGGCAAATCCGACGGTGAAGGGTTTGTCTGAAAGGGCACCGACGGCCGCGATGATGTCGGGGTTTTTCACCAGCTTCACCACCATCTGGTCGTTGTCGCCGGTCTTCTTGATCTTCTGGCTGGCGACCTGTTCGGGGCGGTAGTCGGCTACTGCCGCGCAGCCGATGAAGAGGTCGCACTCGCCCACCCGGCTCATCACCGCCTGATGCATCTGCTCCGCGCTCTCCACATCGATGCGGGTGACGCCAGCTGGTGTAGCCAGCGTTACCGGGCCGCTCACCAGCGTCACTTCGGCGCCCGCTTCACGGGCAGCGCGAGCGATGGCGTAACCCATCTTGCCGGAGCTGTGGTTGCTGATGTAGCGCACCGGATCCAGCGCCTCGCGGGTTGGACCGGCGGTGAGCAGCAGTTTGACGCCTGCCAGCAAGGGCTCGGCGGCCAGCTGCTGGCAGCAGCGATCCACCAGTTCGAGGGGGTCCAGCATCCGCCCCGGGCCCACATCGCCACAGGCCTGGCTGCCGGCATCCGGCCCCCACAGCAGAATGCCGCGGCTGGCCAGGGTCTTGAGGTTGGCCTGGGTGGCGGCGTTGAGATACATCTGCTGATTCATTGCTGGTGCCAGCGCGATGGGCGCCGGAGTGGCCAGACAGAGGGTGGTCAGCAGTTCGTCGGCCATGCCGGCCGCCATACGGGCCATCAGGTTGGCGCTGGCGGGGGCGATCAATACCAGATCGGCCCACTTGGCCAGCTCGATATGGCCCATGCCCGCTTCGGCAGAGGGATCCAGCAGGCTGTAGGCCACCGGATGACCGGAGACCGCCTGCAGGGTCAGCGGGGTGATGAACTCCTTGGCGGAGCGGGTCATTACCACCCGCACTTCGGCGCCCTGATCTTTCAGGCGGCGTACCAGCTCGGCACTCTTGTAGGCGGCGATCCCGCCACTGACACCCAACAGGATGCGTTTATCGGCCAATCTCATCTGCTGTTTCTCTATCCGGCTCATTCTGACTGGTCGGCTAAGATACCACAGGCAATGGATGACGACAGGGGTTGGCATCAAGGGGTGTGGTCGGGCGCGCGCAATTTTTTGCTATGTTTTTTCTCAACAGGGATGAGGGAGAGACAAATGAGCATCAAAGAGTGGCCGGAAGATGAACGCCCCAGAGAGAAGTTGCTGCGTCAGGGGCCCGCGGCGCTCTCCGATGCCGAACTGCTCGCCATCTTTCTGCGAACCGGCGTCAATGGCCTGAGTGCAGTGGATCTTTCACGTAATCTATTGAATCAATTCGGCTCTTTACGCAGTTTGCTGGGGGCGGGTCAACGGGCATTCTGCGAGGCGCACGGCCTTGGCCCAGCCAAATATGCCCAGTTGCAGGCGGTGCTGGAGATGGCCAGACGCCATCTGGCCGAGCAGCTGCAACGGGGTGATGCGCTCACCTCGCCCCAGCTGACCCGCGACTATCTGCAGGCCCAGCTGCGGGATCGGCCGCGCGAGGTGTTTGCCCTGCTGTTGCTCGACAATCAGCACAGAGTCATTCAATTTGTTGAGCTTTTTTTCGGCACAATCGATTCGGCGAGCGTCTGGCCAAGAGAAATCGTGCAGATCGCGCTCAAACATAATGCAGCCGCGGTGATTCTGGCGCATAATCACCCGTCCGGCGTCGCCGAGCCCAGTAGGGCCGACCGCCAGATCACGGATCGGATCACGGCCGCTTTGGCCCTGATCGATATCAGAGTGCTGGATCACTTGGTGATCGGTGACGGCATCACGGTTTCTTTTGCCGAGCGCGGTTGGTTATGACTGTGCTCTGGCACCGTATTAGTTGATCTTTGATCACGGATGCTGTATAAAATGCCGCCTTCTGTTTGCCCCGCAATCGAAGGCCAGCGGGGCAGATATTTGCTCGAGCAATGAAGTAAGATTTGGAGAGACTGACATGTCTAGAGTATGCCAAGTAACCGGCAAGCGCCCGGCAGTTGGTAACAACCGTTCGCACGCCAACAACGCCACCAAGCGTCGTTTCCTGCCGAACCTGCACACTCACCGTTTCTGGGTTGAGAGTGAAAAACGCTTCGTAAGCCTGCGCGTATCCGCAAAAGGCATGCGTATCATCGACAAGCGTGGCGTTGAAGTGGTTCTGGCTGAACTGCGCGCCAGCGGTGTTAAGGTATAAGGAATTAGATCATGGCTAAAGGTATTCGCGAGAAAATTCGCCTGAACTCCAGCGCCGGTACTGGTCACTTCTATACCACTACCAAAAACAAGCGCACCATGCCCGAAAAAATGGAGATCAAAAAGTTTGATCCCGTTGTTCGTCAGCATGTGATCTACAAGGAAGGCAAAATCAAGTAATTACTTGATGCTGCATTCCCAAAAACCCGGCTTCGTGCCGGGTTTTTTTATACGCCGAATTCAGTACACTGCCGGTTCAAAGGGAGGCTTGCCATGTTCAAATTGAGCCGCAAAGGCTGGAATAACGTGATCATCGTAGCGGTGCTGATCGTGATCACCCTGTTGCATCGTATGGAGACTGCCCAGCAGGAGAACAGCGCCAAGCGGGCTCGCCCCTTGCTGCCGGATGCAGCTGTGGTGCTCACCTGGCAGGGGCCGAGCTGGCAGATTGAGCGGATCGGTCAGGGCTGGCGCAGCGTGCCGGATCTGGGGCTCGACACGGCGCAGCTGGATGCCCGTCTGGCGCGCTGGCAGGGCTGGTTGCTGCCTCCCGGCGAGGCGGTGCGCGGCACTCCGGTGGCTATCAAGGTGTGGATTGCCGGCCAGAACGATCCGGTCGAGATCGGCCTCTATCAGAACAGCGGCCAATATGGCGCCCAGCTGCCGTCCGGTCTCTGGCTCGCCCTCACTGCCGAGCAGTATCGCGAGCTGCTGCGTCCTGCCCCCTGAGTTCCTTTTCCTTGCGAGGTGCCCATGCCTGAATTGCCAGAAGTTGAAGTCAGCCGTCAGGGGATCTCCCCCTGGCTCACCGGCATCAAGGTGACGCGCGTGGTGGTGCGGGATGGCCGCCTGCGCTGGCCGATCCCCGGTGAAATTCAGGAGCTGGTGGACCTCACCATCCATCGGGTGCGTCGCCGTGCCAAATACCTGCTGCTGGAGACCGATTTCGGCACCGCCATCCTCCATCTGGGGATGTCCGGCAGCCTGCGGGTGCTGGATATCGGCACCCCGGCCGAGAAGCACGACCACGTGGATATCGAGCTGGAGAATGGCAAGCTGCTGCGGCTCAACGATCCGCGCCGCTTCGGCGCCCTGCTCTGGACTCGGGAACCGGCCGAAGCCCATGCGCTGCTCGCCAAGCTGGGGCCCGAGCCGCTCACCGATGCCTTCAGTGCTGATTACCTGCGTGAGCGCGCCAAGGGACGCAGCACCGCCATCAAACAGTTCCTGATGGACAATCAGGTGGTGGTCGGGGTGGGCAACATCTACGCCAACGAGGCGCTCTATGCTGCCGGCATTCACCCCAAACTGGCGGCGGGCAATATCAGTGCCGAGCGGCTGGGAACCCTGGTGGCCGAGATCAAGCGAGTTCTGGCCGAAGCCATCAGACAGGGCGGCACCACCCTCAAGGATTTCACCAGTGCCGACGGCAAGCCGGGCTATTTCGTGCAGCAGTTGCAGGTCTACGGCCGTGGCGGTCAGCCCTGTTTCCACTGTCACACCCTGCTGACCGAGACAAGAATGGGCCAGCGCACCACGGTTTTTTGCAGTCATTGCCAGCGCTGAGCGCACTTTTTGCCCCGATCCGGGGGAAGTTGTAACAGCGTATTTCCACTCTGTTGAAGATTTGCACAGCTGTCACTAGTATCCCGACCGTTCAGGCGGTTTGAGAATATAAAAATGACAGTTAAATCAATAGACTGGGAATATTTATCCCGGCAGGAGCGCTATTGCGCAAAATCCATGGCCCGCTTCCTCTACCCCGAGGGATGTGACCGAAAAACCTTCAATCGCGGCAAGTTTGTGCTGCGCAGCCTGCTCTATCGCAAGTCGCTGAGCCGGGTCTTCAGCCTGTTTCAGTGCGACTCGCTCAAGGCGCTGCCGGCGGTCTATCCCGAGCTGCTCGACAAGCCGATGCGACCCTATCGCTTCGCCTGTGCCAGCGCCCGTGAGCGGGCCGAGATGCTGGAAAATCACTACCGTTTGCTGCTGGAGTGCTACCCGCAGCTGATCGACCCCCTCTATCTGGGCGAGGGGATCGTGCTGGGGCACTATCCACAGAGCGGCTGCCGCATTCTGTTGCGTCACGATGGCACCTTCCGCCGCGAGGCCGAGCTGGCGCTCTCTCTCGTCAACGGCGAGGGGCAGCGCCTCTACAGCTGCGCCTTTTCGCTGGCGGGCAGTGCGGATCGTTTGATTCTGATGATCGGCTCCATGCAGGGGCCGGAGCCTGCGGTCGACAATGCCCAGGATCGGGTGCGCGAGCTGACCAAAGAGGGACACGGCCTGCGGCCCAAATCCCTGTTGGTGCAACTGGTGCTGCAACTGGCGCAGGCCATGGGGGCGGCAGAGGTGCTGGCGGTGCGCAAGCGGGCCCACGTGTTTCAGGCCAAGCGCTACAGCAGCAAGCAGAAAGCCAACCTGCAGGCCGATTACGACGAGCTGTGGCAGGAGTTCGACGCCCGGGATGTGGATGCCAACTTCGTCGCCCTGCAAGCCCAGCCGCGCAAGCCGCTGGAGGAGATCGCCTCCAAGAAGCGGGCCATGTATCGGCGCCGCTACGAGTGGCTCGATCTGCTGGTGCAGGAGATGAATGAGCGGTTTGCCCGTCAGTAACCGGCAAGCAGGCTGACCTCTCCATAGCAAGAGAGATACAACAAGGGCTACCCGCGGGTAGCCCTTGTTCGTAGTTGCCGTTGGGAATGGCGAGTGTGGAAGGGATCACCCTTTCTGTTTGGCGGCGATGGCTTGGGCCACCACGGGGTCGACAAACTGACGAATGTCGCCACCGTGCAGCGCCACCTCTTTCACCAGAGTGGAGGAGATAAAGGAGTTCTCCTCTGCCGGGGTGAGGAAGACGCTTTCCAGCTCCGGCATCAGGCGGCGGTTCATATTGGCCAGCTGGAACTCGTACTCGAAGTCGGAGACGGCGCGCAGGCCGCGGATCAGCACGTTGGCCTGATGCTCTTTGGCAAAATCGACCAGCAGGCCGGAGAAGCCCACCACCTTGACGTTGGGAAGCGTGCTGGTCACTTGCTGGACAAGCTGGACACGTTCTGCCAGATCGAACAGCGGGCGCTTGCTCGGGCTGTTGGCGACCCCGACCACCACCTCGTCAAACAGCTTGGCGGCCCGGCCGATGAGATCGGCGTGGCCATTGGTAACGGGATCAAAAGTCCCGGGATAAATTACCCTGGTAGTCATCTTTGCGGTCCTGCAACCTGGAAATTTGGTCGCATTATAAGGTCGTCGCTTGAGAATAGCAGTGCATCAGGCAAGAATACGCCATCGCGCATCAAGCCTCCTTGCATTGGTGACAGGGAGCAAAGGGATTTTTTATGAAACGTATTCTGGTCGTTCGCAATGACAAGATTGGTGACTTCATGCTGGCGTGGCCTAGCTTCGCCATGCTCAAAGGCTCCATGGAGTGTCATGTGACTGCCCTGGTTCCGGCCTACACGGCGCCGCTGGCCCGGCTCTGCCCCTGGATTGACGAGGTGATCATCGATCCGGGCGTGCGGGCCGACAAGGAGCAACAGCGAGCGCTGCTGGCGCGGATCAAGGCGGCGGCGTTCGACGCGTCCATCTGCCTCTTCTCCAACTCCCGCAACGCCATGCTGGTGTGGAAGGCGCACATCCCTTACCGGCTGGCCCCGGCGACCAAGCTGGCGCAGGTGCTCTACAACCAGCGACTGGTGCAGCGTCGCTCCCGCTCCCAGAAACCGGAGTCCGAGTACAACCTGGAGCTGATCCGCCGCTTCCTGGCCGATCAGCAGGTGGCCGTGGTGGAGCCCAAGACCCCCTTCCTGCAGTTCGATGACGAGACCCTGCTACAGGTGCGCGAGCAGTTGGCACTCAAGCTCAAGCTCGATGCCAGCCGCCCCTGGCTGATGGTGCATGCCGGTAGCGGCGGTTCGGCCAACAATCTCTCCATCGAGCAGTATGCCCGCATCATCATCAAGCTCAATCAGGCCTGCCCCGAGCTGCAGTGCGTGCTGACCGCAGGCCCGGGCGAGGAGAAGATGGCCGAACAGCTGGCGGCCGAGTTGCTGGCCCACGGTGGCAACGGCTGGATCTACCGCTCCAGCGATGGTCTGCCGATGTTCTGTCAGGTGCTGGCCAACGCAGCCCTGTTTATCGCTGGCAGTACCGGCCCGCTCCATATCGCCGGTGCGCTCGATGTGCCGACCATCGGTTTCTTCCCGATGCGCCGCTCCGCTACTCCGCTGCGCTGGAAGCCCCTCAACAGCGAAGGGCGTCACCTCGCCTTCAGCCCGCCGGAGGACAGCGACCACCCGGAGGACATGAGCCAGCTCGATCCCAAGGCCATGGTGCCGGTGATGGCCCGCTGGGCGGCGCCTTTCTGGCGCAAATAACGTATGCAGCAATGCAAACAGGGCCCCGCGGGGCCCTGTTTCGTATGACGGTTATTCCGGCTGCTGCGGTTGCTGGCGCACCCAGAGGTCGGCGTATTTAACGAAGGTAGAGTGGGCGGAGAGGATCGCCAGCAGCAGCCCCTGCTTGCCATCGAGGAAGCCCGCTTTGAGCAGGTACATCTTGAGGAAGCAGCCAACAGCATGGATCAGCCCCTGACTGAGGGAGCCCTTCTTGCCGCGGGCGGTGCGCTGATCGGCCCAGGCACGGGCATAACCGGCGGATTTGACCAGATAGTGCTCCAGATCCCGATAGGTGAAGTGGAGCAGGTCACCATGAATATTGACGATCTTCATGTTGGCCCGCACTTCCACCTTCTCGTGCACCAGCGCCTCGTTGTAGCTGGTGAGTGCCTTGGGATAGAGGCGCAGCACCCGATCCGGATACCAGCCGCTGTGGCGGATAAAGCGGCCAAACACCCAGGAGAGGCGCGGGATCGAGTAGATGGTATCGCTGGCCGGATTGGCCATCACCTCGGTGATGGCGGTTTTCAGCTCGGGGGTGAGCCGCTCGTCGGCATCCAGCCACAGCACCCAGTCGGATTGCACGTGGGACTGGGCCAGCCGGCGCTGTTTGCCAAAGCCGGGCCACTTGGCGTTGACGAAGAAGCGGGCGCCAAACTCGGCGGCAATGGCCGGGGTTTCGTCCTGACTGCCTGAGTCCAGAATGACGATCTCGTCCACCAGTCCGTCGAGGGAGGCGAGGCACTTGCGCAGGTTGTCGGCTTCATTCTTGACGATCAGAACGGCAGCCAGAGTCGGTTTTTTCACGAAATGGGGCTCACGGTTATTGCCCGGCTGGCGGGTCGAATGCGTATTGATGGGCCATTCTAACGGAAAAACGGGTCAAAGAGAGAGCCGCCATTGCCCGTTTCTGCCAGCTGTTTGCCTGCCTTGTCTCGTCCGGTTGGAAGAGGGACACCGCTGGAAAAATGAGGCTGCTCGGGCGATTGGCAGGGATCTGCTGTTATTTATCCGACCGTTGCTTGTGGCGCGTAATCTCGCCCAGTTGGAAGAAGAGCGTCACTGGGAAAATGAGACGGCAGAGGCGATTGCCAAGGATCTTCTGTTATTTATCCAGTCATTCTTGGGGCATAATCTCGCCCAGTGATGATTAACAGCCGGGCCAGTCCCGAGAGAAGACGCGTGATGAAAATATTGGTGATCGGCCCCTCCTGGGTCGGCGATATGGTGATGTCCCAGAGCCTCTACAAGGCGATCAAGGCCAACCATCCGGAGTGCGAACTGCACGTGATGGCTCCCGCCTGGTGTTGCGCCCTGCTGGAGCGGATGCCGGAGGTGGACAAGGCGATCACCATGCCCCTTGGCCACGGTGACTTCAAGCTGGTGGCCCGCCGCCGCCTCGGCAAGCAGCTGGCGGCCGAGCAGTACGATCAGGCCATCGTCCAGCCCAACTCCATGAAGTCGGCGCTGATCCCCTGGTTTGCCCGCATTCCGGTGCGTACCGGCTGGAAGGGCGAGAGCCGCTACGGCCTGCTCAACGACCTGCGCAGCAACAAGTCCGCCTTCCCGCTGATGGTGGAGGGCTATCTGGCGCTCGCCTATCCCAAGGCGCAGATGAAGAGTCGGGCCGATATTCCGACCATTCCGCATCCGGCGCTCCATGTCGATCTGATCAACCAGAGCAAGGCGCTGGAGCGGCTGGGGCTGGATCGCGCCCGTCCGGTGCTGGTGCTCTGCCCCGGTGCCGAGTTCGGCCCGGCCAAGCGCTGGCCGGAAGGGCACTACGCCGTGGTGGCCCAGCAGCATCTGGACGAGGGGTGGCAGGTGTGGATCTTCGGCTCCAGCAAAGATGTGCCGGTCGGCAACACCATCCGGGATCGGGTCAATCTGCTGACCCGCCCCAACTGCCATGTGCTGGCGGGCAAGACCAGCTTGCACGAGGCGATCGACCTGATGGCGCTGGCCAGCCGGGTCATCTCCAACGACTCCGGCCTGATGCACATCGCCGCCGCCCTCAATCGGCCGCTGGTCGGCGTCTATGGCTCCACCTCGCCGCTCTACACCCCGCCGCTGGCGGATCGGGTCGAGATCGTTCACACCGACATCGAGTGCCGCCCCTGCTTCAAGCGCACCTGCAAGTTCGGCCATCTCAAGTGCCTGATCGACTTGCCGCCGGAGCAGGTGGTCGATGCCTGCAAGAAGCTGGAGCAGAGCCAGTAAGATGCCCTACCGTCTGCTCTACAACCTGCTGATCCATCTGGGATTGCCGCTGGCACTGCTGGCCCTCTACAAGCCGAAGAAGGGCAAGCCCGGCTTTGGCGAGCGCTGGGCCGAGCATCTCGGGCGACTGCCTGCCACTGGCCAGGATGCACCGCTGTGGATCCATGCGGTGAGCGTGGGGGAGACGCTGGCCATCACGCCGCTCATTCGCGCCCTCAAGGCGGAGCGGCCCGATCTGCCGATCCTGCTCACCACCACCACCCGTACCGGCGCCGAGCAGGCCGCCAAGCTGGGTGATCTGGTGGTGCATCGCTACGCGCCGCTCGACTATCCCTGGGCTGTCGCGGCCTTTCTCGACACCTTCAAGCCGCGCGCGCTCTGGGTGATGGAGACCGAGCTGTGGCCGAACTGGCTGGCTGCCTGCGAGGCACGCCACCTGCCGGTGACCATTATCAACGCTCGCCTCTCCGAGCGATCCTGCCAGCGTTATGCCCGTTTCCACGGCGCTTTCGACACTCTGAGCCGACCGCTGACCCATCTGCTCTGCCAGCATCAGGATGATGCCGACCGTTTCGCCCGTCTCGGCATCGATCGTTCGCGGCTGGCGGTGACCGGCTCCATCAAGTTTGATATCCAGTTTGGTGACGAGGTGCAGGCCAAAGGTCGCGCCCTGCGCCAGCTGCTGGGCGCCGGGCGGCCGGTCTGGATCGCCGCCAGCACCCATCAGGGTGAAGACGAGCAGGTGCTGGCTGCCTTCGATCTGCTGCTCAAACGCCATCCCGCTGCGCTGCTCATTCTGGTGCCGCGCCATCCCGAGCGGTTCGGTCGGGTGGCCGAGCTGTGCGCCCCTTATGGCTGCGTGCGGCGCACTGATGGTGCTGCGGTGAGTGCCGAGGATAAGGTCTATCTCGGCGATACCATGGGCGAGCTGCCGCTGATGCTGGCGGCGGCCGATGTGGCCTTCGTCGGTGGCAGTCTGGTGAAGATCGGTGGTCACAACCTGCTGGAACCGGCGGCGCTCGGCAAGCCCTGCCTGACCGGTCCCGCCTACTTCAACTTCAGCGACATCACCCGCCAGCTGGTGGCTCAGGGGGGCGCTGTCATCGTGGCCGATGCCGCCGAGCTGGGCGAGCGGGTGAGCCAGCTGTTTGCTGACGGGAGCGCCCGCCGCGAGATGGGCGAGCAGGCCCGCGCCGTGGTGCTGCGCAATCAGGGGGCGCTGGCCCGCACCCTATCTCACTGCCTGGCTGCGCTGGAAAACGACTGAGTTTCAGCCTTTCATACAGCCCGCCATCCATCATCGATGGCCGACCATAAAAAAACGGAGCGCGATGCGCTCCGTTTTGTTGTTGGCGATGACCGGGATTAGCGAACGATCAGCCCCAGCAGGATGCCCAGCACCCCGAAGTCGGAGTCGCTGAAGGTGGTGTTGGCAAAGCCGAGGTCGCCCAGTACCGGCAGCAGGAATACCGGCAAAATGGTGAGCAGCAGCAGGCCGTTGGCGAAGGAGCCCAGAATGGCACCACGACGGCCACCGGTGGCGTTGCCGAATACCCCGGCGGCCGCGCCGACGAAGAAGTGCGGTACCACGCCCGGGATGATGACGGTCAGCCCCATCACATAGAGCAGTGCCATCCCCACCAGACCGGCGGCAAAGCTCGACAGGAAGCCGATCAGTACGGCGTTGGGTGCGTAGGGGAAGACGATAGGGCAGTCGAGCGCCGGTTTGGCGTTCGGCACCAGCTTGTCGGAGATCCCCTTGAAGGCCGGTACGATCTCGGCGATGACCATCCGCACACCCTGCAGGATGACGTAGACGCCTGCCGCGAAGGTGATGGATTGCATCAGGGAGAACATGAACCAGTGCTTGCCCTTGGCGACGCTGGTGACAAACTCGGGGCCAGCGAAGGCGGCAGTCACCAGGAAGATGATGCCCATGGTGAAGGAGATGGCCACCGGGGTGTCGCGCAGGAACAACAGGCTCTTGGGCACCTGCACATCTTCACAGCTGTGGGCCTTGTTGCCGAACTTGGCACCGATCAGGGCAGAAAGCACGTAGGAGCAGGTGGAGAAGTGGCCCAGCGCCACGTCATCGGAACCGGTGATCTGCTTCATGAAGGGGTGAGCGATGGCCGGGAAGAAGACCATGGCGACGCCAACTACCAGACTGCCCACCGCGATCAGCGGCACGCCGCTCATGCCACCGGCAGAGAGGATTACGGCCACCATCATCGACATGAACAGGGTGTGGTGACCGGTCAGGAAGATGAACTTCCACGGGGTCAGACGGGCGATCAGGATATTCACCAGCATGGCGAAGAACATGATCATCGCCATCTCCTTGCCGAACGAGGTCTGGGCGATGGAGACGATGGCTTCGTTGTTGGGCACAACGCCCTTGATGCCGAAGGCGTGCTGGAAGATGACGGCGAAGTCACCCAGCGAGTTGATCACCAGGGTGGCACCGGCCCCCAGAATGACGAAACCCATGATAGTTTTGACCGTGCCCTTGATGCACTCGGTCACCGGTTTCTTCTGGGCAATCAGGCCGATAAGCGCGATCAGGCCGACCAGCACGGCGGGCTCGGACAGCACGTCAAACATCAGAAAATTGAAAAATTCCATGGTCAGCTCCTGGCAATGGAAGATGCGGCCCGCAGGCCGCATGGAGGATTCTTAGAGGGCACCCAGTTCGCGCAGGGCGGTGGAGAGCTGCTCTTTCATCGCGACCTTGTCGACCATGTTGGCGAGGCTCACCAGTCGACCATTGACGCCCATGGATTGCAGCTGCTCGGCGATGTCGCGGGTGGCGATAAAGATCTCGGCGGTTTCGCTACCGGCGGAGGCCAGATCGCGGTGATCCACGTCGGCGGTGACCGCCAGCTCTTTCAGGATGCTCTTGATGCTCATTTCCATCATCAGGCTGGTGCCCAGACCGTGACCGCATACAACCAGAATTTTCATTGTCTCTTCCTCTGTCAGGTGCGCCGTGGCGCAGATCAGTAGCGCGCCAGAATGCGCAGGATGTCGTCTTTGGTGTCGGCCGCGATGATGGCCGCCACGCCCTCTTCATTCATAAACAGCTCTGCCAGCTGGGCGATGGTCTCCACGTGGGAGTTGCTGTCGCTGGCAGCCAGGGTGATCAGCAGCTGGATCGGGTCGTTGCCTTCGGAGTCGAAGTTGACCCCCTGCTTGATGACGGTCAGCCCCAGACCCAGCCGGTTGACCCCATCCTCGGGACGAGCGTGGGGCATCGCCAGACCGGGGCCCAGCACGTAGTAGGGGCCGAGCTCTTCATGAGAGCGAAACAGCGCCGCCACGTAGGAGGGCTCGATGGTGCCATTGGCCAGCAGGGGCGCCGTGGCCAGTTCGATGGCGTGGCGCCAGTCGCGGGCGGCAGGTTCGATGCGGATGACATCCTCGGTCAGCAGTTGAGTCAGCATGGTGGTGATCCGGCTAGTTAAGATGGCGCCAATCTATCGATCTTGCGGTGGTGAAACTGTGAGGCTGATCGCGAAAGTTAGCGCTATCAGATAGCGCTAACATGAAACTGTGATAGCGCTATCACTTCATCCATTAACGGGAGTCATCTTGCCCCCGTGATCCGGGAAAGAGGGTAGAATCGGCCCTGAGCAAATAGTCAGTGCCGCACTTTTGCCTTAAAGTGGGCTGCCGCAAGCCGAGGATGGGATGGATGTCAGAAGCAAAGAAGCGCCGTAGCACGGGTCGGGTGACCCTCAACGATGTGGCCCAGTTGGCCGGCGTGGGGGCCATGACGGTCTCCCGTGCCCTGCGCACGCCGGAGATGGTCTCCGACAAGATGCGCGAGCGCATCGACGCCGCGGTGGAAGAGCTCGGCTACATCCCCAACCGGGCCGCCGGGGCGCTGGCCTCTGCCACCTCCCAGACCATAGTGGTGATCGTCCCCAGTCTGGCGGAAGCGGGCTGTGGCGAGATGATCGCTGGCCTGCAACAGACCCTGCAGGGCGAGGGTTACCAGATCATGCTGGGGGATGCCCAGCATCTGAAGCAGCAGGAAGAGCGCCTGCTGACCAGCTTTCTGCAGCACAATCCGGCGGCGGTGGTGCTGTTTGGTGGCGATCCCGGCGAGACGATCCGTACCCGCCTGAAAGCCTCCCGCCTGCCGGTGGTGGAAGTCGGCGCCATGGCGCGCAGCCCCATCGACATGAATGTGGGGGTCTCCAATTTCGATGCCGGTTATCAGCTGACCCGCCACCTCATCGAACGGGGCTACCGCAACATCGGTTTTCTCTGTGCCCGTCAGGAGCAGTGGATGCTGCAACAGCGGATGCAGGGCTGGCAGAAGGCACTGCTCGACAACTACCTCTCCCCCGATGCCATCATCAACACCTCGGAGCGGCCCAGCTTCAGCACCGGTGCCACCATGCTGGGAGAATTTCTGCTGCGCTGGCCCGAGCTGGACGCGCTGATCTGCGTCAACGACGAACTGGCGGCTGGCGTGCTGTTCGAGTGCCAGCGTCGCCATTTGAATGTGCCGGGCAAACTCGCCATCGCCGGATTTGACGATCTGGATGTGGCGCGCGCCTGTTATCCGACCCTTACCTCGGTCAGGATCCCCTATCGAAAAATGGGGCAGGAGGCCGCCGAGCTGATCCTGCGCCAACTGGCCGGGGAGCCCGTGATGGGCACCGCGCTGGCCCTCGATTTTCAACTGCAAAAGCGCCAAAGCAGCTGATCCCCGTTTCACACGTCATCAAAGAGGCAACCATGTTCAAGGCTCTGTTACTGGAAAACCAAGACGGCAAGACTGTTCCAACCCTGACCCGACTGACCGAGAGCCAGTTGCCGGAAGGTGAAGTGCGGGTGGCGGTCGCCTACAGCTCGATCAACTACAAGGATGGGCTGGCCATCACCGGCAAGGGCAAGATAGTGCGTCAGTGGCCGCTGGTGCCCGGCATCGACTTCGCCGGTACCGTGCTCGAATCTGCCGACAGCCGCTATCAGCCCGGTGACAAGGTGGTGCTGACCGGTTGGGGCGTGGGCGAAGGTCACTGGGGCGGCATGGCCGAACAGGCGCGGGTCAAGGGGGACTGGCTGGTACCGCTGCCCGCCGGGCTGGATGAGCGCAAGGCCATGTGCATCGGTACCGCCGGTCTCACCGCCATGCTCTGCGTACTGGCACTGGAAGAGGCGGGCATTACCTCGGCAAGCGGCGAGGTGCTGGTCACCGGCGCGGCAGGCGGTGTGGGCTCAACCTCGGTTGCCCTGCTGGCGGCCCTAGGCTATCAGGTGGCGGCGCTGACCGGTCGTCCCGAAGAGCAGGGCGCCATGCTGACCGCACTGGGTGCCAGCCGCATCGTGCCACGCAGCGAGCTACTGGTGCCAGCCAAACCGCTGGAGAAGCAGCTGTGGGCCGGTGCCATCGACACCGTTGGCAGTCAGGTGTTGGCCAAGTTGCTGGCCCAGATGAACTATGGCGGCGCCGTGGCAGCCTGCGGGCTGGCAGGCGGTTTCGATCTGCCGACCAGCGTGATGCCCTTTATCCTGCGCAATGTGCGACTGCAGGGTGTCGATTCGGTGATGTGCCCATTTGAACGTCGCCAACTGGCGTGGCAGCGACTGGCGCGGGATCTGCCCGCCAGCTTCTTCACACAGGCAGTCACCGAGATCGGGCTGGAGCAGGTAGTGGCGGCCGCCGAGGCCATCACGCTGGGCCAGATCGCCGGTCGCACTATGGTTAAACTTTGAACGCCCCCTGACTGGCGAGCCTGACAATTCCGGATAAAATTGGAGTGCGGGTGAACTATCCAAGGAGAGTGAAGATGGGTGGACACAAGCCGGATTACGACTCATCTGATGACGAGTGGGATCCGGAATCCTGGGAAGAAGAGCTGGATCAATGGGAAGATGAAAGCTGGCAGGATGATGACCCTTTCGATGACCAGTGAACCACAGCATGAATGAACAGGCGGGCTTTGAGCCCGCCTGATTTTTTTGCCGCGCTCACACGGCTGAGTGTTGGCCCTTGGTCAGGGGCGGGCCGCTGGGTAGAATGAACTGCCCAAATGACACTCAAGGATGATTATGCGACTCACCATCATATTGTTGGCTGCCCTGCTGGGTGGCTGTGTCTCCAACGATGATCCCTGCGAGAAGGTGTGGAGCGAGGTCGGAGAGGCGGATGGCAAGCTGGGCTTCACCGCCGAGCGGGTCGAGTTCCATCAGGGCCAGTGCGGCAAAAAGGTGGATACCGAACTGTGGGAGCAGGGGCGCCAGAAGGGGTTGGCATGGTATTGCCGTCCCGAGCATCTCTATCTGGCTGGCCGTTCCGGCGAGGAGTATCGCGGTGTTTGCCCGAATGATATCCAGGCGCGCAGGCTGTTCGAGCAGGGGCGTCAGGGTTGGACCGATCAATAACGCCCTGACAGGGAGGGGCTACTCCTCTTTCAAGCGCAGTGGCTGGCAGAGGTAACCCTTGTCATTGGCGCTGCGGGCGCACTTGCCGCAGACAAACTTGGGTTTGCGGACTATCTTGCGCAACGCCTTGAGATCGGTGGGGATCTCGTGACGGCGCCATTCACACAGGGTTTTGCTGCCCATAACGACTACCTCTACAACTCGACGGCTGTATTGTAATCGATTTTCATTTCGAATAAACCGGCGAAGCTCGCTTATTGGCCGATATGCCAATAAGCGATTGTTTCGGGAGGGATTACTGGTAGAGGAACTTGGTGAAGATGAGCTCGCGCACCGCTTTCTTGCCGGTCTCTTTCACCAGCAGTTCGTTGACCTTGGTCTCGCACTCCTTGCGCAACTCTTCGCGGCTGACCAGGGATTTAATCTGCTCGGCGCTCTTGCTGCCCATCAGGCGGATGATGGTATCGCGGATCAGCGGGTCATGCTGCTCCAGCAGCTTAAGATCGGCCTCGTTCTCCGCCATCAGCTCCACCGTGACCCGGATATAGCCGAGGGTTTTGCCATCGCTCAGATAGTTGGTGATGATGTCGGGATCGAGCGCGTGGTAGGAGAAGCCCGGCTTGGCGGCCGCGGCCGCTTCTTCTCCCTCTGCGGGCGGCTCTTCTTCGGATGAGGCCTGTACATGCAGCACACTACAGCTCAGTAACAACACCAGCAGAATTTTGAATATCTTCATATAGATGGCTCATCAGCAAGAGATAACCCATTTTTGATGTTGCCATCGGGGCCGTCAAGCACGGATGTTCTTACATTTCGCTATTGATTTACGGATAATAAACCGGATTTTAACCTGAACACGGAAATCTCTGGATGGTGAAGCTGTGAAGTCCGAGTTGACTGTTCCCCTCACGCCGTTAAGCGGGTGGCTGGCCCCCGAATGTTGCGAGTTGCCCGCCAGCTTGCGCCCCTGGCTGCTGGAGCCCGGTTCCATGACCAGACGCTTGCGCCAGCACAATCGCCACTTTTCGGTGGAGTGGCTGGGCAATCACCCAGTCGCCCTCACTGCCGATGAGCAGTGGCTGGTGGATTCGGCCTCGCCGGCCGGCACCTGCCGCGAGGTGATCCTGCATGGGGATCAGGGGCCCGCCGTGCTGGGCTGGACCCTGTTTGCCGATGGCGCGCTGCAAGGGAGCGGCATCGCCGAGCTGGGCGAGCAGCCGCTGGGTGAGCGGGTATTTGGCCATGAGCCTGCCCGTCGCGATCACCTGCAGCTGGCCCGTTTCGATATCGCCGCCAATCCCCGTTGCCCGGCCGCCACTGTCTGGGGGCGTCGTTCCCGTCTGTTTCTGGGGCAGTGGCCACTGCTGGTGCACGAGCTGTTTCTGCCCTCTCTCGTCTGTGACAAGGAGCTGGAGTGAATCTGTTAACCAAGGAGCGGGGACTGGCCTACATGCAGTTGGCCCGCGTCGATAAACCCATAGGCACTCTGCTGCTGCTATGGCCGACGCTCTGGGCGCTCTGGCTGGCCGCCGGTGGCCTGCCCAATCTCTGGGTGCTGACCGTGTTTGTGGTCGGGGTCTTTCTGATGCGCTCGGCCGGGTGCGTGATCAACGACTATGCGGATCGCAACTTCGATGGCCACGTCAAACGCACCGCTGACCGGCCCTTGCCCACGGGCAGAGTCAAACCGTGGGAGGTGCTGGCGCTCTTCTTCGTGTTGGCGCTTATCTCGTTTGGTCTGGTGCTGACCATGAATCCGCTCACCATCGGCCTGTCGTTTGTCGGCCTGCTGCTGGCGGTGAGTTACCCCTTCATGAAGCGCTTTATCTCCAACCCCCAGCTGGTGCTCGGGATGGCCTTCTCCTGGTCGATCCCGATGGCCTATGCGGCGCAGGCGGATGCCCTGCCGCTGGTGGCCTGGCTGCTCTTCTTCGCCAACCTGCTCTGGACGGTGGCTTACGATACCCAGTACGCCATGGTGGATCGGGATGACGACCTCAAGCTCGGCCTCAAATCCAGCGCCATCCTGTTTGGCCGCTACGACAAGCGGATCATCGGCGCGCTGCAACTCTCGGCACTGCTGCTGTTGCTGGCGGTGGGCCATCTGATGGCGCTGGGGGGCTGGTATTACTGGGGATTGCTGGGGGCGGCGGTGCTGTTTGTCTATCAGCAGCGGCTCATTCGCGAGCGGCAACGGGAAGCCTGCTTCCAGGCGTTTCTCAACAACAACTATGTGGGGGCGCTGGTGTTTGCCGGTCTGGTGCTCGACTACCTGCTGGCGTGACTTATCCCGCACAAATCCTGATAAAAAAGAAGGCCGCATGATGCGGCCTTCTTTGTTTGCGTTGCAGATTAGAGCTGGTTGCCCGCCTGAATGGTACGGCGGATCTTGTTGCTCAACAGCGGCACTATGTTGTCGGCCAGCGCCTGGAAGCGGCCGAGATCCGGTTTGCACTCGGGGGAGAGGTAACCCTCCTTGCGCAAGGTGTGGATCAGGGTGCTGAACAGCTTCTGGTCGAAGAACTCGGGGGCGTTGATGCCGTGCAGGGTGCCGAGGCGCTCTGCCATCATCAGACCGTCCGCTTCCAGCTGCTCCGCCTCGATATGAGGCTGGGCCAGCACCCGGGTCAGCACGATGGCGTAGCGTTGCAGGGTCTCCTGAATGCTCTCCGCCAGCAGCAGCAGTCGCATCTGGTTGGCCGGATTGACCCAGTAGCCGCCATCACGGGTCTCGATCAGCTGCTGGGTCTGCAGGGCATCGAGCAGGCTGTCGACCAGCGCCGGCAACTCGTCCTCTTCATAACGCAGGAACAGCTCGGTTTTGAGCAGCGGATAGATGTCGATGCAGCGGGCCATGATCTCGCTGCGGGAGATCCCCTCGCACCGTTCGATTAAGGCCGCCACCAGAGAGGGGATGGCGAACAGGTGGAGGATGTTGTTGCGGTAGTAGGTCAGCAGGATCGCCTGATAGCGGTCCAGACTGATGATCTGCCCCAGCTTGTCCTCGCTCACCTCGAACTTGTTGAGCTCCATCGCCTGATCCAGCAGGGTCCTAGCATCCTCATCCGGAATGGTGCTCTGCGGGCTGTAAGGCACCGCCTTGAGCAGATCCAGATAGGTGTTGAGCTGGGCCTGCAACTCGTCACGGGTCAGGGCGTGGCGCTCGGCGGCCAGCAGCGCCAGCGCGCTCAGGGTCAGGCCGTTGACGGCGGCCGCATCGTTGATGCGAGTCATCAGCAGTTCGGCCAGATCGTTGACGGTGCCCGCCATCCACTCCGGACGCTCCTCTTCCCCGATGTGTTTCTTCCAGTCGGGGATATGTTCGCTCAGGTAGCTGTTGAGGGTCAGCGGCTCGCCGAAGTTGACGAAACCACGGCCGTAGTTGCGCAGCTTGCGCAGGATGCCAAGCACCTGCAGGAAGCTCTCCTTCTCCTTGCGGCTGCCCTTGAGCTCGTTGTGGTAGGTGTTCACCTCCATCACGTGCTCGTAGCCCAGATAGACCGGCACCAGAGTGACCGGACGATCCAGTCCGCGCATCATCGCCTGCAGAGTCATCGCCAGCATGCCGGTCTTGGGTGGCAGCAGACGGCCGGTACGGGAGCGACCGCCTTCGGTGAAGAACTCCACCGAGTAACCCTTGGAAAACAGCAGGTTGAGGTATTCACGAAATACCGTGCTGTAGAGCGGGTTGCCCTTGAAGGTGCGGCGAATGAAGAAGGCGCCACCGTGGCGGAAGATCGGGCCCGCCGGCCAGAAGTTGAGATTGATGCCTGCCGCGATATGGGGCGGCACCATCCCCTGGTGGTAGATGACGTAGGAGAGCAGCAGGTAGTCCATGTGGCTGCGATGGCAGGGGACGTAGACGATCTCGTGCCCCTCCTGCGCCAGCTGGCGTACCTTCTCGGCGCCATTGACCGACAAACCGCGGTAGAGCTTGTTCCACAGCCAGCCGAGGAAGCTCTCGCCGAGGCGGATCAGCCGGTAGGAGAAGTTGGAGGCGATCTCGTCCATGTAGCCATGGGCGCGTTTTTGCGCCTTCTCGAGGCTGATGCCCTCGCGCTGGGCCTCCTCTTCAATCGCCTGCTGGATCACCGCGGAGTCGAGCAGTTGTTTGAACAGCAGGTTGCGGTTCGGCAGTTTCGGGCCGGTGGCGGCCAGCTGCTGACGGCTGAAGTGGGTACGGGCCACTCGCGCCAGCTTGTGGGCGATGGCCTCGTCGGTGCCGTGCTTGTCGGCCATATGGCGCAGGGAGAGCGGCGGCGAGAAGCGCACCAGATTCTCGCGACCCTTGAGGATCACGATCAGCGCCTTCTTCAGCCGGTTTGGCGCCAGACTGCTGATGATGTTAAGGCCGGAGGCTTCTTCCCCTTCCCGGCCCGGCGCGCGGCCCCAGAACAGGGTGACGGGCACCACCTGGATATCCAGCTCGGAATCCTGCTTGTGCAGATCCAGCAGCTGGTGGAACTCCTGCAGGAAGGGCAGCGGCTTGCTGCGTTTGCCAAACAGGGGAGGCGGACGATCCAGACAGACATAGCGCGGCAGCAGCTGGCCGTTAAGTTCCAGCGGCGTGAAGGGGCCGGGCAGACCGAGATCCTCGCAGCACTGCTGCAGGGTCATCAGGTCGGTGATCGAACTGGTTTTCAGGGCATAGACGATGGGTCTGGCCGGATCCAGATTGAGTTCTGTAATGGGATTTTCCGGCAGGCTCTTGTGATTGACCAAGCCGCTGACCGGCCATTGCAAGATGGCTCTGGAAATCTTCTGTCCTAGGGACATGTGCGTCTGCTCTCCAAAAAAATGCGGCGTGAGCATAGCAAATCGGCAGCCCCTTGTCGCCGAGAGGTACGATGAGTCGGCTGCGCAGGATCAAAACAGCAGTAAATGAGGGGTTGGTTGCGACAAATGTCAGCTGCGCCTTGCCTTGGCCACTGCACTGTATATACTGCCAGTGTGCTGTATAAAAAGACAGGTGCCAATGCTATGAAACCCCTTACCCCCCGCCAGGCCGAAGTGCTGGAGCTGATCAAGGTGAACATGAGCGAGACCGGCATGCCGCCGACTCGTGCCGAGATTGCCCAGAAGCTTGGTTTCAAGTCGGCCAATGCGGCCGAAGAACATCTGAAGGCCCTGGCCAAAAAAGGGGTCATCGAGATCATGCCGGGCACGTCCCGCGGCATTCGCCTGTTGCTCGAAGAGGAAGAGGTGCTGGAAGAGAGTGGCCTGCCGCTCATCGGCAAGGTGGCCGCCGGTGAACCCATCCTGGCGCAGGAGCATATCGAGAGCCACTATCAGGTGGATCCCGCCCTGTTCCATCCGCGCGCTGATTTTCTGCTGCGGGTGCAGGGGATGAGCATGAAGAACATCGGCATTCTGGATGGCGATCTGCTGGCGGTGCACAAGACCCAGGAGGTGCGCAACGGTCAGGTGGTGGTCGCCCGTCTCGATGAGGATGTCACCGTCAAGCGCTTCCAGCGCAAGGGCAGTCAGGTATGGCTGCTGCCGGAAAATGAAGAGCTCGCCCCCATCGAGGTGGATCTCTCCTGCCAGCAGCTCACCATCGAAGGGCTGGCCGTCGGGGTGATCCGCAACGCCGACTGGATGTAATTATCCCCGCCAACTGCGTTTGCCACATGGCCTCCTTCGGGAGGCCGTGCTGTTTCTGGCGCACTTTCCCTGTCATATCAAACAGATCATCGGCGGCAGCATTTTGTCCCGTGCAATCGGTTACCAATCATCCATTTCAGATATATGCTCAGATCAGTGCCCTGTCGCCGAGATGGGGCTTGGCGCCTCCCTCTGGCAACCGCAATGCGCCGTGACGGGAGGGGCGGCAATAACGAGAATCGGGCAGTACACCTTCACGGGATATGAAGGGGGAGTGGGGAGATCCCGAGCCTGGTCGGGCAGAGGGGACCACTCGTAGTGGTTGCAGAGAGTCGTGACGGGCCTGACGCCAGTTCAGGCCGACGAAGCAACATGACCTGTCGGTCAAGGAGGACTGGTATGGCATCAAGATCGCCATGGGATTCAGAGGCTGCGTCTGCGCCAGCGGAATCGTCTATTACCCGTTTTGTCAAAGGGAGCCGGATGACCTGGTTCTACGGTCTCTGGTTGCACCATCGTGGGTCGCACTGGACGCTCTGGCTGGGATGCCCGAAAGAGAAGGTGGTGCGTCTGGTGCTGCTGTTCAAGCGAGGTCACGGCGATCGCCAGGGGGAAGAGGGCTGGCTGGCCCCCGTCATTCCCATCGGCGTGCGGGCCATCGGCAAGATGTTGCAGCAGGGGCGCAACGCTCGCCCCTGAGCAGAAGATACAAACAAATGCACCCATAACCGGCACCCGAAGTGCCGGTTTTTTTATGGCCGCAACTGGCGATCAATTGTGCCAAATGGTCGACTCCTGACAGGGTGTTGCACAAGGTTGACCCCCCTTGGTGACTCGCTGGGGTACAATGCCCCCTCTTGTCCGGTCACTGCTGGCTATCTGCCTCGAACTGAAAGGGTCTCTTGTTATGATGAAGCTCCGCTATCCCCTGCTCTTTCTGCTGCTGACAGCCTGTCTGATCCTTGCGTTCTGCGCCACGCAGCCAGAGCAGCCACAGCAGGCCGACTACTATCCAGCGGGGCGGGATATCAACGATTTCGCCTTTACCGATGCGGACAACAAGCCGTTCACCCCTGCCAACCTGAAGGGGCATTGGACCTTCCTGTTCGTCGGTTACACCTTCTGCCCCGATATCTGCCCCACCACCCTGGCAGATATGCGATCCGTTTATGATCAGCTGAAGAAGATGGCGCCCGACAGTCAGGTGGTGTTTATCTCGGCAGATCCCCAGCGTGACGACATTCCACGCCTAAAAACCTATACCGCCTTCTTCAATCCCGAGTTCAAGGCGGCCACCGCCCCCCACGACAAGCTGTTCCCGTTCGTGCGCAATCTGGGGCTGATCTACTCCATCGCCAATCAGGGGGAGAAGGATTACCTGATCGATCACTCCGCCTCCATCGTGCTCATCAATCCCACGGGCAAGCTGCAGGCGGTATTCCGCCCACAAGTGGCGCCGGGTCAGGTGCCACGGGTGCAGATGGCCACCATGCTCTCTGACTTCTCCCGCATTCTGAAGCTGACAGGCCACTGAGCGTGACCCCAGCTGTTGCCCCCTGGTGGCGAGATCCCTCTCGCCACCGCGCAGTGTTTGCGCTCGCCCTGCCCATGGTTTTTTCCAATATCACCACCCCCTTGCTGGGGCTGGTGGACACCTGGGTGATCGGTCATCTTGGTCAGGCCTGGTTTCTGGGGGGCGTTTCGGTCGGTGCGACCCTGATCAACCTTATCTTCTGGCTGCTCGGTTTCTTGCGGATGTCGACCACCGGGCTGACGGCGCAGGCGCGCGCACGGCGCCGCCGACGGTCGTGCCCAGCTCGATACCCTGCTGCGGGCGCTGGGGCTGGCCATTGCCCTCGGTCTGGCGTTGCTGTTGTTGCTCTTCCCCCTGCTGCCAAGGCTAATCGCCCTGAGTGGCGGTTCGCCCGAGGTGCAGCTCTATGCTGGTCAATACGTAGCGGTGCGGATCTGGAGTGCCCCGGCGGCGCTCTGCAATCTGGTGATCATGGGCTGGCTGTTGGGGATGCAGGATGCCCGCAGTCCCATGGTGATGCTGATTCTTACCAATCTGGTCAATATGGCGCTCGATGCCCTGTTTGTGCTGGGGCTTGGCTGGCAGGTGCGGGGTGTGGCAGCGGCGTCGGTCATGGCGGACTACTGCGCGCTGGCGGCCGGGATCTGGCTGGTACGCCGTCAGCTGCGGCAACTGGCGCCGACGGTGTGGCACAATGGCTGGCAGCGTTGGCGGCAACTTGCCCCTATGGTGCGACTGCTAGGCCTCAACCGCGATATCTTCCTGCGCTCCCTCTGTTTACAGCTCTGTTTTGCCTTTATGACTCTGCAAGGGGCACGGCTGGGGGATGTGGCGGTGGCTGCCAATGCGGTGCTGCTCAACTTCCTGATGCTCATCTCTTACGGGCTCGATGGTTTTGCCTATGCGGTGGAGGCCATGGTGGGGCGGGCCATCGGTCAGCGGGATCGGCAGAAACTGCGGGAGGCCATCGTGCTCAATCTGGGCTGGGCCGCCCTGATTGCGACCGCATTTACCTTTGGGTTTGCCCTGCTGGGCAGCTGGCTGGTGGGGCAGATCACCGACATTCCGGCGGTGGTGGCGGAGGCAAATCGTCAGCTTCCCTGGCTGATCGCCATGCCGTTGCTGGCGGTCTGGTGTTTCCTGCTGGACGGGGTCTTTATCGGGGCGACCCGGGCGCGGGAGATGCGCAACAGCATGTTGCTGGCCGCGTTTGGCGGCTTCTTCCCGATCTGGTGGCTCTGTCAGTCGTGGGGCGTGGCCGCGTTATGGGCGGCGATGGCGGCGCTGATGGTGGGGCGCGGTCTGTCGCTGGGGGTTACTTGCTGGCGGCTGGAGCGCAGCGGGCATCTGCTCGACGCCCGCCACTGAGCCGCGATGACGCTTACATGGCGCCGTCGTAGCCGAGCTGGCGCCAGCTCTCGTAGACGAACACCGATACCGCGTTGGAGAGGTTCATGCTGCGGCTCTGGGGCACCATAGGGATGCGCAGCCGCTGCTCGAACGGCAGGCTCTCGATGATCTCGCTGGGCAGGCCACGACTCTCCGGGCCAAACAGCAGGGCGTCGCCAAGGGCATACTGGGCTGTCGAGTGCGCGGTGCGCCCCTTGGTGGTGCAGGCGAACACCCGCTTGGGTGCCACGGCGGTCAGAAACGCCTCATAGCTCGGCCAGCGCTTTACCTCGGCAAACTCGTGATAGTCGAGTCCCGCCCGCTTTACCCGCTTGTCATCCCACTCAAATCCCAGCGGCTCGATCAGATGGAGCCGGTAACCGGTATTGGCGCAGAGCCGGATGATATTGCCGGTGTTGGGCGGAATTTCCGGCTGGTAGAGGACGATATCGAGCATGACGAGTTCCTGCAAAGAGATGTAAAGCCAAGAAGGGGCGCCAGCATACCCAGCGCCCGTCCGGATGAAAAGGATCAGGCGATGGGCAAGCGGATGGTGATGGTCAGCCCGGTGGGGTGATTGTTGCTGGCCGCAATGGTGCCGCCGTGGCGCTGGATCGCCTCCGAGGCGATGGCCAGCCCCAGCCCGGTGCCGCCGGTTTTGGCGTTGCGGGCGTCATCGACCCGGAAGAAGGGCTGGAACAGCAGCGCCTGCTGCTCGTCAGGCACCCCGGGGCCGTCATCCCGAATGGTCATCACCCACTCCTGCCCCTCCCGATACCAGTCCACCTTGATGAACTCGCGGGCATATTTGAGGGCGTTGCGCAGGGGGTTCTCCACCGCCCGTGCCAGCAGCTCGGGCCACATCTGGATCGACTCGGCGGGCAGCGGCGGCAGTCTGAGCTGCTTGCCGCTCTGGTTCGCTTCGAACATCGCATCTTCGAGGATGGGTTCCAGCAGGTCGGCCAGCGGGTGCATCACCGGCGCCTCCACATGCTGTTGTACCCGCGACAGATCCAGCAGATCACCGATCAGCTTGTCCAGCCGCCCGATCTCCGATTCGATCCGCGCCAGCTCGGCGCTGTCACCCTGCTTGCGGCGGATCAGCGCCTGCGCCAACTGCATCCGGGTGAGGGGACTGCGCAGCTCGTGGGAGATATCGGAGAGCAGCTGTTTCTGCTTCTGGATCATGCTCTTGAGCGTCTCCACCATGCGGCTGACGTTATCCGCCAGCTGGCCGATCTCGTCGCCCCGTCCCAGATTGGGGATCTGCACCTCCAGATTGCCGGCCGCCAGTTGGGAGACCGACTTTTGCAGTTGTAGGATGGGGCGGGTCAGCCGCCAGGCGAGCAGCAGGCAGAGCGGGGTACTGACCAGCATCGAGATGCCCAGAATGCGGATCGGGTGATCCAGCACCTGAATGAACAGGAACAGATAGGGGTTCTCGGCATTGAGGCCGAAATAGACGTGGTAGCGATGGCCGTGGTGCTCCATCAGGAAGGGGCCGGCGATCGCCTTGCGATCCTCGTTGCCCAGCATGGGGTTGGCCGGGTCGTCGGCATCCACCATGAAGCGCACCACGAACTTGCGCGGATGGGTGGTGGACTGGATCTGTCCCCGCTCATCGCGCAGATAGACGTTATCCACCGGCAGCATGGCGATATTGTCCATCGCCTTGGCCAGATCGAAATCCTGATCCGGATCGGCGGCGTTGAGCAGGGCCTGAACATTATTCTGCATTCGCGCCACCTCGTGGGTCGGCAGCGGGATCTGGTTGCGGGGGTCCAGGGTCGGCAGGCTGATCACGGCGGCGAGGATCACCAGCAGCATGAGCCAGAACCAGAGGAAGATGTGGGTCGAGATCCCGTTGAGGGAGCTGATGCGCTCTATTCTTGCTCTAGCCACAGGTAACCGCGCCCCCGTACGGTTTTGAAGCGGGGCTGGCCATCGGTGCGGTCCGGCAGCTTCTTGCGCAGGTTGCTCAGGTGCATGTCGATGGCCCGATCGAAGGGTTCCAGCTTCTTGCCCAGCACCTGCTCGGAGAGGTGACTCTTGCTGACAATCTGGCCGGGATTGCGCAGCAGGCACTCCAGCAGGCCGAACTCGGTGGCGGTCAGCTCCAGCAGCTGTTCGCCGCAGCGGGCCTGCTGCAGACCAGGTTGCAATACGATATCCATGAAGTGCACTTCGTCGGAGGAGTTGCCGCGCTGGGGCGGGGCGCTCTGGGTGCGGCGCAGGATGGCGCGCACGCGGGCGAGCAGCTCCCGATCATCGAACGGCTTGGCCAGATAGTCGTCGGCGCCCGCCTCCAGACCGTTGACCCGATCCTGGCTGTCACCGCGGGCGGTCAGCATCAGCACCGGGGTGTCGTGGGTCTTGCGCAGCTTGGTCAGCATGGCAAAGCCGTTGAGCTTGGGCATCATCACATCCAGCAGCACCAGATCGAAGCTCTGCTCCGCCAATCGTTGCAGCCCCTCTTCACCATCCTCGGCGACCGTGACCTGAAATCCCTCCAGGGTCAGAATTTCGGTGAGCAGTTGGGTCAATTCAAGATCGTCGTCGACCAGGAGTATTCTGTTCATCTGGTGTTATTCCGCAGATTTTCGCGCCAAACTGACGCCGGGGTCAGGGTATAATAAGTTTTTCATCGCCAGAGGAAAGCCGGTTTTGAGCCATCAACAATATTCCCGTTGGGTCACCTTTGCCAGCATGGCGGCGGTCACCACCGCCACCCTGCTGATCATCGGCAAACTGATCGCCTGGCTGATGACCGACTCGTCGACCCTGCTGGCATCGCTCACCGACTCCTTCATGGATGTGAGTGCCTCCATCATCAACCTGCTGGCCATTCGCTATGCGCTGGCCCCCGCCGATGACGAACACCGTTTCGGTCACGGCAAGGCGGAGTCGCTGGCGGGGCTCATTCAGTCGGCCTTCATCTCGGGCTCCGCGCTGTTGCTGGTGATGCACGGTATCTCCTCCCTGCTCAAGCAGGCGCCCATCGAGCGGCTGGAGGCAGGTCTCTGGGTCAGTGGCGGCTCCATCGTGCTGACCCTGTTGCTGGTCAGCTTCCAGAGCCTTGTCATTCGCAAGACCAACAGCGTCGCCATCAAGGCCGACATGCTGCACTACCGTTCCGATCTGCTGCTCAATGCCGGTGTCTTGCTGGCGCTGGTGCTGGCGGGGCAGGGGTGGTACTGGGCCGATGGCCTGTTTGCCATCCTGATCGGGCTGTTCCTGTTGTGGGGGGCGGGACACATCGGCTACGAGTCGGTGCAGGCGCTGCTCGATCGTCAGTTGCCAGCTGAAGAACAAGCGAGAATAATGGCGCTCTGCTGTGCCGTAGAAGGTGTACACGGCGTACATGACCTGCGCACCCGTCAATCCGGGCCGACCCGATTCGTACAGTTGCATCTGGAACTGGATGATCAGATCCCCCTGGTCAAGGCCCATCAGATCGCCGATGAAGCCGAACTGGCGGTACGCCAGGCATTCGAGCGGATGGATGTCATCATCCACATGGACCCCATCTCGGTGCTGACAAAAGAACAACAGAGCCCTCACCCAGAACAACAGTAGGCTGCAACATGGATGAACTGGTTGCCAAAACCTGGCACAAAATTCAGCAAGAAGCGGAGTGCATGGCGGCCCAGGAGCCGATGCTGGCCAGCTTCTTCCACTCCACCATTCTCAATCACAAGAATCTGCGATCGGCCCTCAGCTTCCAGCTGGCCAACAAGCTCGACAGCGCCACCATGCCCGCCATCGCCCTGCGCGAAGTGATCGAGCTGGCGCTGCGTAGCGAGCCCGAGCTGCTGGCAGTGGTGGCGGCCGACATCTGCGCCGTGCAGGAGCGCGATCCGGCGGTCGATCTCTTCTCTACCCCGTTGCTCTACCTCAAGGGGTTCCATGCCCTGCAGGGTTATCGGGTTGCCAACTGGCTGTGGCGTCAGGGGCGCCGCTCGCTGGCGCTCTATCTGCAAAACCAGATCTCGGTGGTGTTCGGGGTGGATGTGCACCCGGCCGCCCGCATCGGCAAGGGGATCATGTTTGACCACGCCACCGGCATCGTGGTGGGCGAGACGGCGGTGATTGAAGATGATGTCTCCATCCTGCAGAGCGTGACCCTCGGCGGTACCGGCAAGGAGAGCGGCGATCGCCATCCCAAGATCCGCGAAGGGGTGATGATAGGGGCGGGCGCCAAGGTGCTCGGCAATATCGAAGTGGGCATGGGCGCCAAAATTGGCGCAGGCAGCGTGGTGATCAACCCGGTGCCACCTCATACCACGGTCGCTGGCGTACCTGCCAAGATCGTCGGCCGTCCGGAGTGCGACAAGCCTTCACTGGATATGGATCAGTGTCTCTGATCTCCTGACCGGAGGCGTCGATGGCCAAACGCTGGTCGGGTTATCTGATTTTGGGGATGTGGCTGCTCAACCTGCTGCATCTCTATCTGGGACTCTCCCCCTGGCCCGCGGCCATTGCGGCCTGGGGGGCGTCACTGCTCACCTGGCCCTGGCTGGTGGGGGCCGCCAAGCGGCAGGCGCTGGCTCTTTATGGTGCCGCCCTGTTGCTGCTGATCTTCTCCTGGTGGCGGGGGGCGACCCTCAGCGCCGGTGACTGGCTGCTGCCCAACATCAATATGCTCACCATGTTTGCCGCGGTGAGCACCCTCAACCTCGCGACCTCGGGTCTCTTGACCGGCACCACCTCCTGGACCGGGCGTAAAGGGCTGTGGAGCACCATGGCCAGCCTCAATCTGCTGGGGGCGGTCATTAACCTCTCGGTGCTGTTCATCATTGGCGATCGGCTGGAGCGGGGCGGCACCCTGGAGCGGCGTCAGGTGATGGTGCTGAGCCGGATCTTCTGTGCCGCCGCCTTCTGGTCACCCTTCTTTGTCGCCATGGCGGTGGCGCTCACCTATGCGCCGGGCCTGCAGCTCTCCCATATTCTGCCGTTCGGGATCCTCGCCGCCTTGCTGGCGATGGGGCTGACCGCCTGGCAGGTGGAGCGGATCGGAGTGGCCGATTTTGCCGGTTATCCGCTGCGGCTGCAGACCCTGGGTTTGCCGGTCACGCTGGCGCTGCTGGTACTGCTCATCAAGCAGATCTGGCCCCAGCTCGGCATTCTGGCGGTGATCGCGCTGGTGGCCCCGCTGCTGGCGCTGCTCTTTATGCCGAGGGTCGGGCGCAAGGCGGCCCTCAAGCGGCAGGTGGTGGAGCGCTTTCCCGCCATCGGCGGTCAGCTGGTGCTGTTTCTGGGGGCCGGTTTGCTGGCAGCAGGCATCAACAGTGCGTTGTCGGTCATCGATCTCGGCTCCGGTCACGGTCTGCCGCTGTTCAACCACTTTGGCTGGCTTGAGGCATCCCTCACTCTGCTGCTGATCCTGCTGGTGGCCATCGTCGGGGTACATCCGCTCATCAGTATCTCCGGGCTGGCGCCGCTGCTCTGGCCGCTGGCGCCGGATCCCAGCCTGCTCGGCATGTGTTTCCTGCTGGGATGGGGGCTTGCTACCGGCACCAGTCCGCTCTCCGGATCCAATCTGGCGCTGGCCTCCCGCTACAACCTCAGTGCCGGGCTGATCCTGCGCTGGAACCTGCTCTACGGCCTGCTGATGTATGTCGTCGCCTGTCTGTTGCTGGGGGCTTATATCGCCTTGCATGGATAACGGCGGCGCCGTCAGGAGGGGGCAAATGATGCGCGGGCGGCGGGGTCTTTTACGCACGGTTCAGTGTGTTGTCGCGGCTCTGGCGCAGGATGCGAGAAAAATAGACGCATATTTAGACAATACATCTATGGAAGGCGCATTTTACAGCGCACTGGCTTGTTTGTGCCGATGCGCTCGGGGTATGCTGGCTTCACGCGCTTGAATCGCCCTCTGTGGGGCATCGCAATTGAACAAACAGGTATGCATATGTCACTAGAAGTCCTTGAGCAACTCGAATCCAAAGTACAATCCGCTGTCGACAACATCTCCCTGCTGAAGATGGAGCTGGACGAGCTGAAAGAGCAGAACAGCAAGCTGCAAGACGAGAACCATCAGCTGCGCAACGAGCACACTGCATGGCAGGAGCGTCTTCGTGCCCTGCTGGGTAAAATGGATCAGATGGGCGAAACCATCTAATTCATCGCCTTCAGGCAGAATTGATAACGGGCCGCTCCATGAGCGGCCCGTCTGTTTCTGGCGGTCAGGGAATTACAGCGCCAGCAGCTGTTTGACCGTCTTCTCGATGCCGTCTGCCGCTTCCACTATGTTGCTGGCCAGCATATAGGCGGGGGTGGAGATCACCTTGCGCTCCTGATCCACCACAAACTCGTTGACCGGGCAGTTGAGATGGCTGCCCCCCATCGCCTCGATGGCGTTGGCGGTACCCTCGTCATGGCCGATGGTCGCCAGCGTCCCGGCGCCATAGATCAGCGGGATCATGACGGGTGCGATGCAGATATAGGCGGCCGGTTTGTTGGCTTTGGCAAAGCTCTGGCACGCTTTCAGCACATCTGGCTGGATCTGGCACTCGGCCCCCTTGATGGCGAAGTCGCACAGGTTCTTGGCCGCGCCAAAGCCGCCGGGCACCAGCAGCGCATCGTAATCGGTCGCGTCCAGCTCGGCCACATCCTTGATCTGGCCACGGCAGATACGGGCCGCTTCGACCAGCACGTTGCGGCTCTCTCCCTCGCTCACTTCACCGGTCAGGTGGTTGATCACATGGAGCTGCGCCACGTTCGGGGCGAAGCACTGGACGGCGACTCCCTGGCGGGCCAGCGCCAGCAGGCTGATGACGGCTTCGTGGATTTCAGCTCCGTCAAAGACACCGCAGCCACTCAAAATCACGGCCACTTTTTTCATGGCAAACTCCTCGTTGTTGAAAATGTGAGCCAAGATGGATTGTTGTACTTTTGTATGGTTATCGCTCGCCATCCGCTGGTCAAGTCATCTTGCTGTGCTAGGATTGTTTCGTTTTGGATCCTGCCGTACCTACTTCCTTAAATCTTTTTCCACATTGATCGAGATCATCCTAACTGTCTTGCGATCGGTTTTTGCGATCTCAATATATTGTTTTTAATGGATTTTTATATTTTTATACACAGCTTTATCACTGTGCGCTCTGATGCGCCCCATTTTTGAACACAGAGTTATCCACAGCTTGAGTCCCTTCATCAGGCGCTTTGTGCTGTTGCTGCGCCCCTTGGTGTGAGGGGGGCCCTGTGGCATCCTAGCGGCTGTTTATCTCTGGCAGGACGATTTCATGGCCCCTAGCAATCCCCTTATTCTGGTCGACGGCTCCTCTTATCTTTACCGCGCCTTCTTCGCCTCCCAGCAGGCCGATCTGCGCACATCGACCGGTTTGCCGAGCGGCGCCGTCCGTGTCATGGCCAACATGATGCGCAGTCTGCGCAAGCAATATCCTGACTGTCATGTGGCCGTGGTGTTTGATGCCAAGGGCAAGACCTTCCGCGACGACATCTATCCCGAGTACAAGGCGACCCGTGCCAGCATGCCGGACGATCTGCGCAGCCAGGTTGCCCCTATCCATCAGATGATCAAGGCGATGGGCTTCCCCTTCCTGATGGTGGAAGGGGTCGAGGCCGACGATGTGATCGGCACGCTCGCCCGCCAGGCGACCGAGAAACAGTTGCCGGTACTGATCAGTACCGGTGACAAGGACATGGCACAGCTGGTCTCCGACCATGTCACCCTGATCGACACCATGAAAGATGTGAAGACCGATCGGGAAGGGGTGATCGAGAAGTTCGGCGTGCCACCCGAGCTCATCATCGACTATCTGGCCCTGATGGGTGACAAGGTCGACAACATTCCCGGCATGACCGGTGTCGGCGAGAAGACCGCACTGGCCCTGCTGCAGGGGATCGGCAGCATCGACGAGATTGCTGCCAACCTCGACAAGGTGGCCGCGCTCGGCTTTCGTGGCTCCAAGGCGTTCGCCGACAAGTTCCGCGAGCAGGAGGAGCAGGTTCGTCTCTCCTATCGACTGGCGACCATCAAGACCGATGTCGAGCTGGAACAGAGTCTGGAGCAACTGCAGCTCAAGCCGGTCGACAAGGAGTCCCTGCTGGCCGTCTATCGCGAATACGAGCTGCGCAACCTGATCAAGGAGCTGGAGTCCGGTGGTGAAGAGGGTGCCGGGCAGGAAGAGGCTGCTGATGGCGCTGCTGCTCCCGCTGCCACCATCGAAACCGACTACCGCTGCATTCTGGACGAAGCCGAGTTTGACGGCTGGCTGGAACAGCTGAAAGCGGCACCGCTGTTTGCCTTCGATACCGAAACCACCAGTCTCGACTATATGGAGGCGCGGATCGTCGGCGTCTCCTTCGCCGTCGAACCGGGCAAGGCCGCCTATGTGCCGTTTGGCCATGACTATCTCGGGGCGCCGGTGCAGCTGACTGAAGCCGTGGTGCTGGGCAAGCTCAAGCCGTTGCTGGAAGATCCGACCCGTCTCAAGGTGGGGCAGAACCTCAAGTACGATCGCAACGTGCTGCTCAACCACGACATCGACCTGCAAGGTATCGCCTACGACACCATGCTCGAATCCTACGTGCTCAACTCCACTGCCAGTCGTCACGATATGGATTCGCTGGCCAAGCGTTACCTCGGGGTCGAGACCACCTCCTTTGAAGATATCGCGGGCAAAGGGGTGAAACAGCTCACCTTCAACCAGATCGAGCTGGAGCAGGCCGCTCCCTATGCGGCAGAAGATGCCGATATCACCCTGCGTCTGCACCAGACCCTGTGGGGTCAGCTGGAAGCCGTGCCGGGTCTCGCCAAGGTATTCAGTGAGATCGAGCTGCCGCTGTTGCCGGTATTGGCGCGGATGGAGTTGCTCGGCACCACCATCGAACCCAAGCTGCTGCACCAGCAGAGTCAGGAGATCGAAGTGCGGTTGGCGGAGCTGGAGAAGCAGGCCCACGAGCTGGCCGGGCAGGAATTCAACCTCTCCTCGCCCAAGCAGCTGGGGGAGATCCTCTTCACCAAACTGGGCCTGCCGATCATCAAAAAGACTCCCAAGGGAGCGCCGTCCACCGCAGAAGAGGTGCTGGCCGAGCTGGCGGAGACCTACGAGCTGCCGCGCCTGTTGATGGAGCATCGTGGGCTGGCCAAGCTCAAGTCCACCTACACCGACAAGCTGCCGCTGATGATCAAGCCCCGGACCGGGCGGGTACACACCTCCTATCATCAGGCGGTGGCGGCCACGGGCCGTTTGTCATCCTCTGATCCCAACCTGCAGAATATCCCGGTACGCAACGAGCAGGGGCGCCGGATCCGGCAGGCCTTTATTCCTAGCGCCGGTTACAAGTTGGTGGCGGCGGACTACTCCCAGATCGAGCTGCGCATCATGGCGCACCTCTCCGGTGACAAGGGGTTGCTGACCGCCTTTGCCGAGGGCAAGGACATCCACAAGGCGACCGCCGCCGAGGTATTCGGCGTGGCGCTCGATGCGGTCACTACCGACATGCGCCGCAGCGCCAAGGCGATCAACTTCGGCCTTATCTACGGCATGAGTGCCTTTGGTCTGGCCAAGCAGCTGGGGATCGGTCGTGCCGAAGCGCAGAAATACATGGACCTCTACTTCGAACGTTACCCGGGCGTGCTGGAATATATGGAGCGCACCCGCCAGCAAGCGGAAGCCCAGGGCTATGTCGAGACCCTGTTCGGCCGCCGCCTCTATCTGCCGGACATCAAGTCCCGCAACGCCGGTCTGCGCAAGGCTGCCGAGCGGGCCGCCATCAACGCCCCGATGCAGGGCACTGCTGCCGATATCATCAAGCGCGCCATGATCAACGTGGACAGCTGGATCCGCGGTATCGAAGATGAGTCGATCCGTATGCTGATGCAGGTACACGATGAACTGGTGTTCGAGATCCGCGAAGAGAAGCTGGAGGAGTACACCGCCATCATCAAGGAGAAGATGTCGGCCGCGGCTGAATTGAATGTGCCACTGGTGGTTGAAGCGGGCACCGGCGACAACTGGGATCAGGCCCACTGATTTTCGGTCAGCCGTTCTGCACGGCTATATAGCTATATAAGAAGCGAAGCCCGGCATCATGCCGGGCTTCCTGTTTCTGCCTGCCCTATCAGGTCTCTTGCAGATACTCATCCTTGAGCAGGACATAGTTGTCGGCCGAGGTCTTGAGAAACGCGATCTCGGCGGGTTTGAGCGGGCGAGCCTGTTTGACGGGATTACCTATATATAGAAAGCCCGATTCGAGTCGCTTGCCTGGTGGCACCAGCGAACCTGCGCCGACCATCACGTCATCCTCGACTACTACCCCATCCAGAATGATGGCCCCCATGCCGACCAGCACCCGGTTGCCGATGGTGCAGCCGTGCAGCATCGCCTTGTGACCGACCGTGACATCTTCACCGATCAGCAGCGGATAGCCGTCAGGATTGCCAGCACTCTTGCGAGTCAGGTGCAGCACTGTGCCATCCTGAATATTGCTGCGGGCGCCGATGCGGATATGGTTCACATCCCCCCGTGCTGCCACCATGGGCCAGATGCTGGCATCGTCGGCCAGCGCGATATCGCCCACCAGTGTCGCGCAGGGATCTACATACACCCGTTTGCCCAATTGCGGGCGTTTTCCCTTGTAGGGTCTCAGTCGCAAGTCCATCTTGGCCTCCTTGTTTTCGGCCATTCTAGCAATCCGGAACCGGTTTCTGTGGATAAGTTTGTATAAAAGCTGTGGTTGGATATGAATAACTAAAAAAGTGCCCTTTTTTGCAATTTTATTGCCGATGAGGGGTTGCCAGAAAGAATCTGTTCCCTATAATGCGCCTCCATCGACAGGGCAAGTGGCAACGCAAAGCCTGAGTCGATAACCTCGAAAAGCCTTTGAAAATAAGGCTTGACTCGAGAAGGCGGTTGAGTAGAATGCCACTCCCGCAGCAACGAACTGTTGCGTCGCTCTTTAACAATTTGAATCAAGCAATCTGTGTGGGCACTCACAGCAT